>JAODMX010000250.1 GCA_025464735.1 Frondihabitans sp.
AGGTGTCGGTCAGTCCGACCTTCGACATCATCACGTACAGCGGGATCATCGTGACGACGTTCGGCACCATGAGCATGCTGAGGTAGCCCCAGAAGATCGCTTCGCGCCCCGGAAACTGGATCCGCGCGAACGCATACGCACCGAGGAGCGAAAAGACGACCTGCCCGGCGGTGATGATGATCGTCACGCCGGCCGTATTGAGCAGGAACGTGCCGAACTTGTACTGCGTGAAGATCGTGACGAAGTTGTTGAACGTGAAGTGGCTGGGGAGATCCCACGCGCGGTCGGATTGGATCTCGGACAGCGGTTTGAACGCGGCCATCACGGAGAACAGATACGGCGTGATGAAGACGGCGGCGATGGCGAGCAGCACGATCACGTAGAGCGTGCGGCGCACGCCTCTCGTGACCGGCTTTCGGGCGATGGTCTTGCCGGTGACGGGAGTTCCGGTCACGGGTTTCTCGATAACGGTCATGGCGCGCCTCAGACCATCTCGTAGACGGTGCGCCGGCTGAAGTACCGGAACTGCACGAGCGTGACCGCGAGGATGATGAGGAACAGGATCACCGAGAGTGCCGACGCGGCACCTATCCGGAACCCGATGAATCCGTTCTGGTAGATCAGCATGTTCATTACCGTCGTGCTCGTGCCTGGACCGCCGTTCGTCATGACGTAGACCGAGTCGAAGACTTGGAAGGAGCCGATTGCGCCCGTGACGAGGACGAAGAGCATGGTCGGCCGGAGGAGTGGCAGCGTCACCCCGAAGAATCGCTGGACGGTGCTTGCGCCGTCGATTGCCGCCGCTTCGTAGATCGTCGGTGGGATCGCCTGGAGGCCCGCGAGGAAGAACAGCATGTTGTAGCCGACGAACTGCCAGATGTTCGCGAAGGCAACGACCGGCATCGCCGTTCCGGCCGAGTTCAGCCAGTCCGGTCCGGTGATCCCGACGAAGTGCAGCAGCGTGTTCACGACTCCGGTCTGCGGGGCGAAGATCCACTGCCAGACGACGCCCATCGCGACCGGGGTAGCCAGGTAGGGAAGCACGCAGGCCACCCGAATGATGGAGGTGAACCGACCTCGACGGTTCATCAGAAGCGCCATCCCGAGTGCGAGCGCGGTCTGCACCGGGATGTTCAAGAGGAAGTAGTAGAAGGTTACGAGGATCGCGTGGCCCGCGCCCTCGTGCTGGAAGATGTCGAGGTAGTTCTGGAGCCCGGCGAACGTCGGCGGCGTCAGCAGGTTCCATTTGAAGAACGAGAAGATGACGACGAGGACCACGGGGATCCCGAGGAACACCACGACGCCGAAGAGGCTCGGTGCGAGCAGCCCGTACGCGGTGAGGGAGCGCTTTCGAGCGCCCGAACTGGCGACCCTTTTCGTGGTGATCGGCCTGTCTGTTGTCGGTAGGCCGGCGGTGATTTGTGTCATGCGGTGAGTCCCATCTGCTACTCCTTCGTGGCGACGGGGTGGCACGTTGATTGAACGTTCCACCACTGATCGAGATATGCTTGCAGAGACCGCTAGTTCCTGTCAACACCCATCGCGAAACGGAGAAGTCGACGCCGATGAGCAACCGCCGCGTGACGATGGACGACGTCGCCAAGGCCGCCGGCGTGTCACGGCAGACCGTGTCGAACTTCATTCGCGGGACTGGCCGGATCGGCGACGTGACGGCCACACGAATCGGCGAAGTCATCGACCGGCTCGACTACAGCCCCCACCCCGGCGCCAGCAGCATGCGCTCGCGACGATCAGGTCAACTCGCCTTCCCTCTCGGCGACAGCGCACTCGCTCCCGACAACGTCATCGTCATGGAGTTCATCAGCGCCCTCGTCCGCGCGGCCGGGAACCAGGGCTACCACGTGCTGCTCACATCGAACGGCGCGCGAGGCATGCGTGACCTCGTCCGCTCCGGTCGCGTGGACGGATTCATTTTCAGCGACATGATCGGGTACGACGAACGCCTCGAGATCGTCGAAGAGACACACACGCCGTTCGCCTGCTTCGGTCGGGTGCCATCCGGCCTTCGGCAAGCATGGATCGACGTTGACAACGTCGCCGGCACACGCCGTGCCACGGATTACATGGTTGCCCTGGGACACCGCGACATTGCGTACTTCGGGTTCCATGACGCGGAGCAGGACGCCTACTGGGACGGGGAGCGCCGTGACGGCTACCTCGCCTCGGTCGAGGAGCATGGCGTCGCGCCGCGAGTGACCACCTCGCGCATGGATCAGTCCGCCATGGGTGCGGCGGCCATGGAACTCCTCCGAGGTCCCGACCGTCCGACGGCGATCGTGTGCTCCTCGGACGCACTCGCCGTGCCGATTTACCGGGCTGCCGCGGAGGCCGGGCTCGTGGTGGGCTCGGATCTTGCGATCTCGGGGTTCGACTCGAGCGTCATCGGGCGCTCGCTCGTCCCATCGCTCACGACCATGCGCGTGCGGGTGGACCGGATCGCCGAACTCGTGATGGAGCGCTTCATGGCCGAGCTTCAGGATCCGGACGCCGTCGTCGAGGGAGCACTGGTCGTGCCGGAGCTGCAGGTCGGCTCCAGCACCGCCCCTCCCGCATTAGAGGCGCGGGTCCACCGGCTCTGACTCCATTGCCAGTACACCGAACACGGCCTGGTGCACCCGCCACAGCGGCTCGTCGGCGACAAATCGCTCGACCGCCTCGACGCCCAGTGCATACTCCCGGAGCGCCATCGAGCGCTTGTGTCCGACGTCCCGATCGCGCAGCCTCACCAGGTTCGCGGGCTCCAGGTAGTCGGGCCCATAGATGATCCGCAGATAGTCGGCGCCGCGCACCTTGATGCCCGGCTGTGCCAGCGAGCGGGATCCGCGAACCAGTCCTGCTGAGGGCTTCACGACCATTCCCTCGCCGCCGGCCCTGGTGAGGTCCTCCCACCACGCGGTCGCTGTTGCCTCCGATTCGGGGGAGCCGAGGTCGACCTCGATGCGACGGGTGCGGCGGATCACGGTCTCGTCCGCTTCCACGAGACGGTCCGCTATCTCGAGGTGCCAGGCGTGATCGCGACCGAGGTGGCTGGCGCCCTCGGAGGCGAGCAGTTGGAACGGTGCGAGCTGAACGCCGTCGAGCGCGGAAACGGGCTGGCTGTAGCGCCGGTACGCATCCCGGTAGGCCTCGGCGTTGGCGGCCCGGCGGCCGGTTCGCTCGAGAAGATCGCCGACGTCCACTCCTCGGGCAGCGGCGGTCTCGAGGATCCGTGATGCTGCCGGGAGCGCCGAGGTTGCGGCCGCTGCGACACTTGCGTACTGCTCCCGAATCAATGCCCCCGCTTTGAGCGACCAGGGGAGCAGCTCGGCGTCGAAGAGGAGCCAGGAGGTCGAGAGTTCTGACCAGAGTCCGGCCCGCTCCGCGGCGCGATCGATCTGCGTCAGGAACTCCTCCGCGGTCGCGTCGTCGAAGAATGGTCGCCCCGTGCGCGTGTGCACGGCGCCGCGCCACCCGTTGGGTGCGCCGAAGCGAGCAGGGTCCCGTGTGAGCAGCACAACCGCGCGCGATCCCATGTGCTTCTCCTCGCAAATCACCCGTTCGAGGCCCTCGCGACGGTAGGCCGCGAACGCTTCGGCGGGGTGCTCCAGGACGTCGGCGCGCGCCGAAACGGCGGGTGGGCTCATGGTGGGCGGCAGGTAGACGAGGCGACGAGGATCCGTGGCGAAACGGCTCATGACCTCCAGTGCGCCGGCCGCGTTGTCCTCGCGGATGCCCACCTTGCCGAACGCCCTCGTCTCGACGACCTGTTTGCCGAGCACGTCATCGATCCGCAGCAGCCCTGGCTCGCGACGCCCGTCGTCGTTCCCCGGTGCGTCACCGCTGGATCCTCGGGGCCCGAGCGGGGCAGCAGGCTCGTACCAGACCTGCTCGGCCTGCACGTCGACGACCTGCTTCTCGGGATACCGGAGCGCACTCAGCTTGCCGCCGAAGACGCAGCCGGTGTCGAGACACATCGTTCCGTTCACCCACTCTGCCTCGAGGGTTGGAACGTGCCCGTAGAGGACCGTTGCGCTTCCGCGGTAGTCGTCGGCCCAGGGGAGGCGGACGGGAAGGCCGTACTCGTCGGTCTCGCCGGTGGTGTCGCCGAAGAGCGCGAAGGCGCGTACACGACCGGACGCCCGACCGTGGTACTTCTCGATCAGGCCGGCGTGGGCCACCACCAGGCGTCCATCGTCGAGCACGAGGTGCGAGACCAGGTCGCGGCAGAACTGCTGGACCTCGCGGCGGAACTCGTCCGACTCGGCCGACAGCTGCGCGAGCGTCTCGGCGAGACCGTGGCTGGCCTCCACCTGCTTGCCTTCGAGAGCGCGCACCAGCTTTGCTTCGTGATTTCCGGGCACCGCCAGCGCATGGCGGGCCTTGACCATACCCATGGCGAGCCGAAGGACGCCGGGCGTGTCGGGGCCCCGGTCGACGAGGTCACCGAGGAAGATCGCGCGTCGGCCTTCCGGATGGACGGCATCGACCGATTGCCCGTCGGCGTCCCGGCTGAGCGTGTAGC
>JAODMX010000137.1 GCA_025464735.1 Frondihabitans sp.
GCTCTGGATCAGGCCGTAGGAGATCTGGCCGGTCTCGAGGGCGTGCAGCGTGTCGCCGTTGGTCGGGAACACCTTGAGCCCGTTGGCTTTCAGTTTGGTGAAGTAGGCCTCGCCCGCGGCCACGCCACCACTCTGCCCGCCGAGTTGGTTCATCACACCGGCAATGAACGGATAGGTCGGCCCGGACTGCGACGGATCGTTCATGCCGACCTTGCCGGTGTAGGCGGAACCGAGGAGGTCGGTGTACGACGCGGGAACGCTGCTCACTTTTGCGGAGTTGTAGATGAGGGCGGCCATTACCGTCGTTCCGGTGGGGTTGTAGCTGTGGTCGGTCGGGACGATCTCCTGGCCGACGGTGTTCCAGGAGGCGGCGGGCGTGTATGGCAGAAGCTGACCCTGCTTGGCGAGCGACGCGAACGCCGTGTCGCCGTCGGCCCACAGCATCGACCACTGCGGGTTGTTCTTCTCTGCCGCGATCTTGGTGAGCAGCGGACCGGTGCTGTCGTCGACCACCTTGACCGGGATTCCCGTCTGTTTGGTGAACGCCTTGCCCATGTCGGCGTCCCAGCCAACTGCCGCATAGAGGATCAGGGGCTCTACCGCGCTTCCGGTGGTTGAGGTCGTGCTTCCGGATGCGCTGCCAGAGCATCCCGCCAACAGGGCGACCGCTGCGACGGCGACTCCGATGGCTGCTGTGCGTGAGTTCAGAATCATGGTGTCCTCGAAGGCTCGTGTCTTGTTTGGAATCTAACGATCGTTAGGAACACTAAGAAACGGATATGGACTCGCCATTGACCGAAAGTGACCATTGGGTAAACGCTGCTTCGCCTTGTGCGGCGGTCGGCGGAATGACAGTGTTCAGGAATGACCGCGATCAAGGGCTATTCTGCCGAGCAGGTGCGTGGGGCCGAGGCGCCGCATCTCGCCGTCGGCGAGCCCCTCATGCAGCGGGCTGCCGCGGGCCTTGCCGCGGAGATCCGCAACGCCTCACCCAGACGCGTGCTGCTTCTGGTCGGTTCCGGCAACAACGGCGCGGACACCCTCTACGCGGGCGCGGAACTGGCGAGCGAGAACGCGGAGGTCGCCATTCTCGCCACGGGGTCCCGCGTTAATGAGGACGCGATGGCTGCGGCCCTGAAGGCGGGTGCGAGCGTGGTCGATGCCGCGGGTCTCGCCTCGCCGTTCGACGTGATAGTCGACGGTATTCTCGGCACCGGGACGAGTGCGAATCCTGCGCTGCGCGGGGAGGCACGCGCGGTCGTCGCCGCGATACTGCCCGCGCTATCGGCGCATCCGCGTCCGCTGGTCGTCGCCGCGGACATCCCGAGTGGGATCGACCCGAACGACGGACGAGTGCCCGATCCGCTGGTGCTGCCGGCCGACGTGACGGTGACCTTCGGCGCCTACAAGGCGGGGCTGCTGCTCGAGCCGGCATCGCGCCTCGTCGGCCGGGTGGTGCTCGTCGACATCGGGCTCGGCCCGGACCTTGACGCCCTCACGCCCCTCGTGGTCGTTCGGTCATAGCCGCCGCCTGCGCACGCTAGTCGAGCAGCTCGATCTGGACGTCGATGCGCTCGAACCTCTGGATTCCCTCCGCCTCGCGCACGGCCTTCTTCACCGGCAGCACGAACACGCCGTCGGAGCCCGGAAAGATCGAGGTCTTCCATGTCGACGATCCGATGGATGCCCGCACCGGCACGGACCCGAAGCCTCGAGGCGCAAAGGGCAGTTCGCCGATCTCCTCGGAGGCCTCCGCCGAGAGGGACACGAAAAACCAGTTGTCGCGAGCCGTCCATTCCCAGAGCTCGCTCGTGAATCGATAGCGCTGCGCCATGGCGCCGATGCTACCCGCGAGCGCGAAGCCGCATTGCGCTCGGCGGCGGGAGGCGGGAAACTGGGCCACGCAGCACTCTCGAGGGGATCACGCACGATGGCCGATACCGCTGACAACCGAGTCGCCGTCTACATCGACTTCGACAACATCGTGATCTCGCGATACAACCAGCTCCACGGAGCGCGCAGGTTCACCACCGACCGGGCACGCAACTTCGATTCCACGTCCGAGGACCCGATCGGCACGCGCATCAGGGACGCGACGGTCGACATCGGCGCGATCCTCGACTTCGCCTCCTCGTTCGGTTCGATCGTGATCAGCCGCGCCTACGCCGACTGGTCGGCGACGGTGAACGCGAGCTATCAGAAGCAGCTCATCGACCGCGCGGTGGATCTCACCCAGCTCTTCACGACCACGCAGATGATGAAGAATGGCGCGGATATCCGCCTCGCCGTCGACGTCGTGGAAGACCTGTTCCGCCTGTCCGATATCACCCACGTCGTGATCGTCGCCGGGGACTCGGACTACATCGCCCTCGCTCAACGCTGCAAGAGGTTGGGCCGCTATGTCGTCGGGATCGGGGTCGCCGGCTCCACGAGCAAGTCCCTGGCGGCCGCCTGCGACGAATTCGCGGATTACGACGCACTCCCCGGAATCAGCGACGCCGGAGAGGTCACGGCCGGTGACGATGAGGAAAGCGCCCCGACCAGACCCTCAAAAAGCAGAACGGTCGAGACCCTCGCCTCCGAGGTTCCCACCGCCAAGAAGGCGCAGACCCGGCTCTCGCCAAAAGCGGCGACGAGCCTGCTGACACGCGCCATGAGCCTCGGTCTGGCAAAGACGGACAGCGACTGGATGCAGAGCTCCGAGGTCAAATCCCAGATGCGACGAATGGACCCGGCCTTCAACGAGTCCGCCCTCGGATTCAAGTCGTTCACCGAGTTCGTGAAGTCGCGTAACAGCCTCGTAGAGATGGACGAGGGCGGCCCAAGCGGCTCCCGCCGAATCAGACTGCGGCCGACGGGATCCGCTGAAGCCTGACCGCCTCAGGTCGCGACGATGGCACGCGTACCCGTCGCGGGGCCGACCATCCGCCAATACCGCCGTCGCAGCAGTATCCGCTCCACCAGGGTCCAGGCCGTGGTCATCACGAGGTAGAGCGTCGCCGCGAGCGGTACGAACGCAGCGAACACCACGGTGATGAACGGCAGCCAGCTGAGAACGCGACCGAGACCGGCCATGGGCACCGCGGGGTCCACCGGCAGAGCCAGGCGCAGGGCGATGCGCCGCGACATCCACGCCACTCCTGCCATGATCGCGAAGAGCGCGAGATAGAGCGCTCCCCCGGGCCACAGGCCGCCGGTCGAGACGAGGTGCACGAACGAGGTGCCGAGCGGAATCCCAGACAGGTGCTCACTCAGCAGAGCATTCGGATGCCCGTCGACGGTGGTCCGGATGAAGAGCGCGTAGACGAGCGACAACACCGGCGCCTGCGCGAGAGCCGGCAGCATGCCCGCGAACGGTGACGAGCTCTCGGCCCTGTACAGCTCCATGGTCTTCTGCTGCAGCAGCTGCGGATTCTTCTTGTGTTTACGCTGCAGCGCCTGCAGCTGGGGCGCGAGTCGGCGACGCGTCCACTCGGCTTTCACCTGGGAGGCGCCGACGGGGATGAGTGCTGCACGCACCAGCGCGGTGAGCACGAGAATCGCGATCGCGGCGCTCGCGGCGCCGGCTATCGGGTCGAACAGAGCCGCGAGCCCCTCGACGACCGCATAGGCGGCGCTGAGGAGGGCGGCGATGGGGGCAAACGAAAAGATGTCCACGAAAAATAGTCCTTGCAGTCGAAACGGATGTGGGTGACCGAGTGGCCACGCAGCATCCGCCCGAGCTAGGGTTCGGAGGCTGTTACGCGGCCGGAATCGACTGCGACGGCGCCCTGGTTCGCGGGCGACCGGCGGTGCGCGGATGCGACGGCGCAGGCATGTCACTCAACGCCTCCCGATGGGCGTGCGAACGTGACCCCACGGTCATCTCCCGGGATCCGATCACCAGCGCGGCGTACCGCACGGCGACAATACCCGCCACGGTGACCACGGCGATGCTCGCGACGAGCACGGTGGTGGGGCCGCCCTGGGCGACCGCGAATGCGACGAGCAGCACGGTCATGGTCATGATCATCCGCTCGTGTATTGCGCGCATGGTTCGACGGTAACGCATCGGACCGGCCACCCCCATACCGCGACGGGAGTATTCGCTCAGGGCAGATTGTTTTCGCAAACCTGTCGATCGGGCATCCGGTGATTCGTCATCAGGGTATATCGGCCAGAACCGCTGGCCGGTACCCTGCTGAACATCGGAAGGATTCACCATGCAGTACTCACTTCTTCTCATCTCCGCCGAGGCCGCCGACGCGGGCATAACCGAAGAAGAGATGGAGCCGTTCCGTGCCGCCTTCGATGCCTACGGAAAATCTCTCGACGCGGCGGGTGTGCTCGTCTCTGCGGACATCCTTCAGCCGGTCGCGACCTCGACCACCCTCACGCTTCGCGAAGGCAGCCTGAAGATCCAGGACGGCCCATACGCCGACACCAAGGAAAAGCTCGCCGGCACCTTCGTGATCGAGGTCGCCGATTTGGATGCCGCGCTCGCCTGGGCGGAGAAGTGCCCTGGCGCGCAGTACGGGGTCATCGAGATCCGTCCGTCGGCGATCGTCTTCCGAAACGGACAGTGGCAGAACACGATCTGACGGCCGCCACGGTGGCGCGAGAGTCGTATGGTCGGCTGCTCGCGCTCCTCGCGGCGCCAACGGGCGACATCGCGTCCGCGGAAGACGCCCTGGCCGACGCCTTCGAGAGCGCGCTCACCACCTGGCCGACGAGGGGCGTGCCCGACAACCCGGAGGGCTGGCTGCTCACCGTGGCCCGCAATCGCCTGAGGGACCTCTATCGGTCGTCCGCCCACCGCACCTCGGTACCGCTCGACGAGACGAGTTCCCGC
>JAODMX010000278.1 GCA_025464735.1 Frondihabitans sp.
GTGGTCGCGGGCCCCGCCGGGGCCGCCGTCCAGGTGGACCGCCTCGTCGGGGCATCTCGTTCGCCGGGTGAATGGTGCGTGCTGGCGAAGATTTCGTCCCAGGAGGGTTCGTCTGCCACGTGTCATCGTCTCTCGTCGGGGGCGGCCTCGACTGCTACGAGGGAGCCCGGTGGACGTCCGCTCGATCGTTCGAGGTCGATCGCGTGCTGCACGATTATAACGGCGGCGACCTGATCGACAACGGAACGTTGCTTCTTGGCGGGGCGACCGGACGCCCGGAGCGCGCTTTGCGCCGTGACCGTCGAGAGGCGTTCGTCGACGAGACGAACTGGAATCGGCGCGGTGTGTGCTGCAAGACGGGTTGCAAATTCGCGCGCGTCGCCGGTCGAAGCGGTGTCGCCGCCGGACAACGAGAGGGGTAGCCCGACGATTACCTCGACGGCGTCCAGCTCCTGGACGTGGCCGACAATCGCTCGGATGTCGTCGCCCGTGACTCCTGACCTCGCCACGGTCTCGACCGGAGTCGCGATCAACGCGTCGGGGTCGGTTCGGGCGACGCCGATGCGGACTTTGCCCACGTCGACGCCGACCCGCACGCCCCGGCGTAAACCGGGTGCCTCGTCAGTCACGCCCCGGCGATTCCGCGGATCGCGTCGACGATCGCCGACAACGCCTGCGGAATTGCGGAGGTATCGGAGCCGCCGCCCTGGGCCAGGTCGTCTTTGCCGCCGCCGCCGCCGCCGAGGACACCGGCCGCCGTACGAGCAAGCTGACCGGCCTTGACGCCGGCGTCTCGGGCTCCCGCCGTCGTCGCGACGATTACTGCGGGCTTCCCCGAAACATCGGCCGCCAGAGCGACGACGGTCGCCGAGGACGAGCCGAGACGCTCCCTGACCGATATCGCGAGCGCGCGAAGGTCGTCTGTGGACTTGATCGAACCGAGCGACTCGGCGACGACGGTCACCGCCCCGACGGAGGTGGCCTTCTCGACGAGAGCCGGAACTCGCGTGCTCAGAGCCGCGGACTCAAACTCGGCGATGCGCTTCTCGGCCGTCTTCAGCTGAGCGGTGAGATCGGCGATGCGGTCGGGTAGCTGCTCGCGTGGTGTCTTCAGCGAGGAGGTGAGCTGGTTGACGATCGTGCGTTCTGTCGCGAAGTCTCTGAAAGCGTCGACACCCACGAGGGACTCGACTCGCCGGTTGGATGACCCGATCGACGCCTCGCTGACGAGGTTGATCAGCCCGATCTGCGACGAATTCGACACGTGCGTGCCGGCGCAGAGCTCACGCGACCACGGACCGCCGATGTCGACCATGCGGACTTCCTCGCCGTACTTCTCACCGAACAGCGCCATCGCGCCCAGCGCGCGCGCTTCGTCGAGAGGCAGGATCCTGGTGGTCACCTCAAGATCGTCGCGAATCTTTGAATTCGCGATGTCTTCGATCTCGCTCCGGGTGTCGGGCGACAGGGGGTTCGACCAGTTGAAGTCGAGCCGCATGTAGCCGGCCCTGTTGTAGGACCCCGCCTGGTGTGCCTCGGGACCGAGGACCTGGCGAAGCGCCGCGTGGATGAGGTGGGTCGCCGAGTGCGCCTGGGTCGCGCCCCGGCGATAGGTGGGGTCGACGACACTGGTCGCTTCGTCGCCGACGCCGACCTCGCCGGCGCGGACCTGGACGCGATGGCTGATCAGGCCCTTGACGGGCTTTTGCACATCGAGCACCTCGAGGTCGAAACCGCGGCCGACGATGCTGCCCGCGTCTGCCTCCTGGCCGCCGGACTCGGCGTAGAGCGACGTCTCTCGGAGGATCACTTCGGCGATGTCGCCGGCGACCGCACGGTCGACCGATTGACCGTCGACGATGATTCCCAGGATGCGCGACTCGGTGTTCAGAAAGTCGTACCCGGTGAATACGGTCTCACCCTGGGCGCGGAACGCGGAATACACGCTGAGGTCGGCGAGAGCCGTCTTGCGGTTCTTCGCATCTGCCTTCGCGCGGGTGCGCTGTTCGGTCATGAGTCGATCGAAGGCGTCGCGGTCGACGGTCAGACCCTGCTCTTCGGCAATCTCGAGAGTGAGGTCGATTGGGAAGCCGAAGGTGTCGTGCAGGAGGAACGCGGTGTCGCCCTTCAGCTGCTTCTTGTTCTCTTTCTGCGTCTCGACGACGGCGAGATCGAGGATGCTCGTACCCGCGGTCAGCGTGCGGAGGAAGGTTTCTTCTTCGGCGTAGGCCAGGCGCGAAATGCGGTCGTAGTCGGTCTCGACCTCGGGGTAGGCCGCCTTCATGGCCTCACGAGATGCCGGGAAAAGCTCGGGGAACGTGGCGTCTTCGACACCGAGGAGGCGCATGGAGCGAACCGATCGGCGGAGGAGGCGACGGAGGATGTAGCCGCGCCCCTCATTGGACGGCGTGACGCCGTCGGTCATCAGCATGAGTGAGGAGCGGACGTGGTCGGCGATCACCCGCATCCGGATGTCGTCTTCGTGCACAGCGCCGTAGCGGCGGCCGGAAAGCTCGGCCGCGCGGTCGAGGACCGGCCGCACCTGGTCGATCTCGTACATGTTGTCGACGCCCTGCTTCAAGAACGCGACCCGCTCGAGGCCCATGCCGGTGTCGATGTTCTTGCGGGGCAGCTCGCCGAGGATCTCGAACTCGGTCTTCGACGTCCCTTCGCCGCGCTGGTACTGCATGAAGACGAGGTTCCAGATCTCGACGTAACGGTCATCGTCGGTGGCTGGGCCGCCGTCGACACCGTATGCGGGACCGCGGTCGAAGAAGATTTCGGAGCACGGGCCGGCGGGCCCGGGCTGGCCTGTCGACCAGTAGTTGGTGTCTTTGTCGAGGCGCTGGATGCGCTCGTCGGGGAGCCCGGCGATCTTCTTCCAGAGACGGATCGCCTCATCGTCGTCTTTGTAGACCGTGACCCAGAGGTCTTTGGGGTCGAACCCGTAGAGACCATCGGACTCGCTGCCCGTGAGGAGCTCCCAGGCGTAGGCGATGGCCTCCTCTTTGAAGTAGTCGCCGAACGAGAAGTTGCCGTTCATCTGGAAGAACGTGCCGTGGCGCGGTGTCTTCCCGACTTCTTCGATGTCGTTCGTGCGAATGCACTTCTGCACGCTTGTCGCACGGGGATAGGGGGCGGGCACCAGGCCAGAGAGATACGGGATGAAGGGCACCATGCCGGCGACCGTGAAGAGGAGACTGGGGTCGTCGCTCACGAGCGAAGCCGAGGGCACGACGGTGTGGCCACGGCTGCCGAAGTAGTCGAGCCAGCGATTGCGGATGTCAGCGGTCTGCATGGTGATCTCTCAGATCTGAAGCGTCGAAGGAGTTTGTCTAGGTCGGCGGTGGGCGACTAGGCCCGATCGCGGAGCTCGGCTTCACGGCTGTGGTACCCGTCGACGACGGCTGCGGTGAACTGCTTGAGCCGACTGTCGAGACCGGTGAAGAACTCCTGCCCCTGCTCCGTCTGGTTGATCTTGTGCGCAAGGAGGAAACCCCCGGCGACTCCGACGGCGAGCAGGAAGAGGTACTTCACGGATGGATCTCCTTCTGGGTGAACTGCCGTCAATCCTAGTTGGAACGCAGCTGAGGACGTCCCGGTTGTCCACAGGGATGACGAAGGGAGCAGACCCACCATGTGGGCTGCTCCCTCCGTCGTGCCGTTCGAGTGCTTAGCGGGCTGCGTAGTACTCGACGACCAGCTGGACTTCACAGGTCACGGGGACCTCGGCGCGCTTCGGGCGACGCACGAGGCGCGCCTGCAGCTTGTCGATCTCGACCTCGAGGTAACCCGGAACCTTGGGGAGCACGTCGACGTGACCGCCGGCTGCTGCGACCTGGAAGGGTTCCATCGACTCGCTCTTGGGCTTGACGTGAATCATCTGGCCGAGCTTCACGCGGAACGACGGGCGGTCGACGAGTTTTCCGTCAACAAGGATGTGACGGTGCACAACCATCTGGCGGGCCTGAGCCGTGGTACGGGCGAAGCCAGCGCGCAGGACCAGGGCGTCGAGGCGCTCCTCGAGAAGCTCGACGAGGTTCTCACCGGTCAGGCCGCGAGACTTACGGGCCTCTTCGAAGACGATCTTGAGCTGGGCTTCGCGAATGCCGTACTGGGCGCGCAAACGCTGCTTCTCGCGGAGACGAACGGCGTAGTCGCTGTCGGTCTTGCGCTTGGTGCGGCCGTGCTCGCCGGGAGCGTAAGGACGCTTCTCCAGGTAGCGGGCGGCCTTCGGGGTCAGCGCGATGCCGAGGGCACGCGACAGACGGGTCTTGCTACGAGTACGTGACTTGGTGGACACGGTTTCCTTAATCTGATCTTGTCGAAAGAGATGAGCGACCGCCAGGCGCGCCAGCGCCGATGGTCATAACAAGAGGGGTGAGTGCCGCGGTGGTCGACCGGCTACAGGTCGTCACACCTTGGTCAGGGTGTCGTGAGCAGCCGCGCGTAGACACCCCAAAGACAGGCGCGGTCAAGCGTACACGACAAAGGTGGTTGGAGTCACTCACCGCGCACGATGCGTCGGAGTCGCTCCAGCCGGGCGGCGACGTCGCGTTCGTTGCCGTTGGCGGTCGGCTCGTAGTAGTTGCTGCCCAGAAGGGTGTCCGGGAGGTACTGCTGCTCGACCACTCCGAACTCGGAGTCGTGGGCGTACTTGTAGCCCTTGCCGTGGCCGAGGCGCTTGGCACCGGGATAGTGGGCGTCGCGCAGGTGCTTCGGAACGCGCCCCGCTTTGCCGGCGCGAACGTCGGCGATCGCCTGGTCGATCCCGAGGTACGCGCGGTTGGATTTCGGGGCGGTGGCCAGGTAGACGACCGCCTCGGCCAGGGGGATGCGCCCCTCGGGCATTCCGATCATCTGGACCGCGTCGGCGGCGGCCATCGCAATCACCAGCGCTTGCGGGTCGGCCATTCCGATGTCTTCCGATGCGGAGATGATGATGCGGCGCGCGATGAACCGGGGATCCTCCCCCGCCTCGATCATGCGAGCCAGATAGTGCAGCGCCGCGTCGACGTCGGAGCCGCGCACCGACTTGATGAAGGCGGAGATGACGTCGTAGTGCTCGTCGCCGTTGCGGTCGTAGCGCAGGAGGGCGCGATCAACCGACTGCGCGACGAGTTCGGCCGTGATCAAAGGCCGACCCGCAGGATCCGGAACCCCGTCGTCGTCGTCGTCGGACTCAGCCTCGTCGAGAGCGTCGTCGTCGCCCGCCTCGCTCGCAGCGAGAGCCCAGGCCGACTGCGCGGACGCCTCGAGCGCCGTCAGGGCCCGGCGGGCGTCGCCCGAGGCAAGCCGCACGATCATGGCAAGGGCCTCGTCGTCGACAGCGACGGCGTCGGCCAGCCCGCGTTGGTCGTGCACGGCGCGTTCGACGAGCTCTTTGAGGTCGTCGTCGCTGAGCTGTTCGAGAGTGAGAAGCAGGGAGCGGCTGAGGAGAGGGGTGATGACCGAGAACGACGGGTTTTCGGTCGTTGCGGCGATGAGGATCACCCAGCCGTTCTCGACGCCCGGAAGGAGTGCGTCCTGCTGGGCCTTGGTGAACCGGTGGATCTCGTCGAGGAAGAGGACAGTCGTCGTGCCGTAGAGGTCGCGGTTGGAGAGCGCCTTCTCCATGACCGCACGGACGTCGCGCACGCCGGCGGTGACGGCCGAGAGCTCGACGAACTGTCGCCCGGACGAATGGGCAACGGCCTGGGCCAGCGTCGTCTTGCCAGTGCCCGGCGGGCCCCAGAGGATGACGGAGACGGCCCCTGACTCACCCGAGCTGTCGGAAGCGAGTTGGACGAGGGGCGACCCCGGACGCAGGAGGTGCTTCTGCCCCGCCACCTCGTCGAGGCTCGTCGGACGCATGCGCACAGCCAACGGAGTGGAACTCTGTCGCCGCGCCTGCGCACTCCGCGAGAGGGGACTCATGATCAGTCATGGTAGACCGGACCACCGACAGTCACCCCTGCCTGCAGCGCTCGGCCTCCGTGCTCCGTTACAGTTCAGGCTGGACCATCGCCCTATGGAGGATCAGTGACACCGAGCAAGAACCAGGACCGCGAATCGCGCGAGAGGCTCCGGCGGTACACAGCCAGACAGAAGGTGCACGAGCACCAGGTGAAGCGCCGTTTCCGCGACAACCTGGCCGCCATCATCGCGGTCGTCGTGGTCGCTGCTCTGGGAACGGGCTTCCAGATCCTTCACACCAACGGAACGGCCAAGTCGCCCAGTGCGACCTCCAGTGCGAGCGCCTCCGCGACATCGACACCATCGGCGACCGCGACCGCGGCAGCCGGGAAGAACACGGGCGATGTCCCCTCGAAGACGATCGCGGCGGGTCGCACCTGGACCGGGACGCTGACGCTCAACAAGAACGTCACTCTGGGAATCTCGCTCGACGGGAAGAAGGCGCCGCAGGCGACTTCCGTGCTGATCAGCCTGATCAAAAAGTGGTTCTACACCGGCACGGTC
>JAODMX010000281.1 GCA_025464735.1 Frondihabitans sp.
GGGTTCCTCGCGCGCCGGCAACGCTGCGACGAAGCGCCTGCCCGCGAGCAAAGGGCCGGCTCCTGTCCACGAAGGGCCGGGGATCGGCACCAGGGCGTGGCTCGGGCTTGCCCACATGGTCGGTGCCGGCTTCCGCGTGCTCGGCCGCGAGTCGCTCGACCCGGCGGAGCGCCGCGACGGCGTGCCGTTCTTCCTCGTCCTCCTTGCCATCGCCGGTGCCGTCGTCGAGTGGCTGAATCCCGGCAACTCGATCGCCATCGCCCTCGACCACTACACATTCGGCGGCCTCTTCGGCCGTGTCGCCTACGCGCTCCCGGTCATCATGGTCGTGTTCGCGGGCTGGCTCTTCCGGCATCCGTCGTCCGTCCACGACAACACCCGCATCGGTATCGGCGTGGGGCTCATGGTGGTGTCGATCAGCGGTCTCTGCCACATCTACGGTGGTCGCCCCGTTGCTGCGCATGGCATGGCCGGTCTCGCGGCCGGTGGCGGAATCATCGGCTGGGTGGTCGCCTCCTGGCTCGTGAATCTCCTCACGGTGTGGGTCGCAACACCGGTGATGATCGTGGTCCTCACGCTCTCCCTGCTCATCATGACGAAGACGCCGCCGAACCACATCGGTCGACGTGTGCACGAGCTCTACGCCTACCTGTTCGGCGCCCCGTCACCCGTGGCAGCTCGCGATGCTCCGCGCACCACTACGACGAAGGTTCTCCCGGTCGACGACGCGACGCAGGACGGCGAGGAGGACGGCGACTCGCTGCCGTGGTGGCGTCGCAACAAGAGCGGCCGCGAAGAAGATCCCGCCTTCGATACTCCAGTCATCGCCGAGACGGCCCAGACTGGCGGATTCGGCAGCAAGCGCAAGGCGCGCGGCCGGAAGGGCGAGGCCGCCTCGTTCACCGACATCATCGAGGGCCACGCGGATCCCGCGGCCGACGAGTTCTCGACCGGGCTCCTCGGTGAGCTCGGCTTCGCCGAAGAAGCCCTCCGCGACTCCGCAGGCCCCGACGCGCCGACGACCGTTCTTGCCCCGCCGACGCTGCCGATCGTGAGCCCGGCCGCTGCCCTTGGGCCGTCCGACGCCGCGGCCGAGTTCTTCAGCGAGCCCGACGATGTCGAGGCGACGCCGAACCTCGACAGCGTCTCTGCAGAAGACGCCCCCTACCGTCTCCCCGCTGTGTCGACTCTCAGCCCCGGAGATCCTGCGAAGACCCGCAGCGAGGCGAACGACACGATCGTGGCCGCGATCACGGAGGTGCTTACACAGTTCTCGGTCGACGCTCGCGTCATCGGCTTCAGCCGCGGCCCGACGGTCACCCGCTACGAGATCGAGTTGGGCCCGGGCGTCAAGGTCGAGAAGGTCACCGCCCTGAGCAAGAACCTCTCCTACGCGGTCGCGTCGAACGAGGTCAGAATTCTGTCGCCCATCCCGGGCAAGAGCGCGATCGGCGTCGAGATCCCCAACACCGACCGCGAGATCGTGTCGCTCGGCGATGTGCTTCGGTCGTCCGCCGCGACGAAGAGCACGCACCCGATGACCATCGGGGTCGGCAAAGACGTCGAGGGCGGCTACGTCGTGGCCAACCTCGCCAAGATGCCGCACCTTCTGGTCGCCGGATCCACAGGGTCGGGTAAGTCGATTTTCATCAACACCCTGATCACCTCTCTTCTCATGCGCGCGAAGCCGAGCGAGGTGCGCATGGTGCTCGTCGACCCCAAGCGCGTCGAGCTGTCGATCTACGCCGGTGTGCCGCACCTGATCACGCCCATCATCACCAATCCGAAGAAGGCGGCCGAGGCACTCCAGTGGGTCGTCAAGGAGATGGACATGCGGTACGACGACCTTGCGTCGTTCGGCTTCCGTCACATCGACGACTTCAACCGCGCGGTGGTCAACAACGAGATCGTCCTGCCGCAGGGCAGCGAGCGCTCGCTTAAGCCGTACCCCTACCTTCTGGTCGTGGTCGACGAGCTCGCCGACCTCATGATGGTCGCGCCCCGCGACGTCGAAGACTCCATCGTGCGCATCACCCAGCTCGCCCGTGCGTCGGGGATCCACCTCGTGCTGGCCACGCAGCGCCCGTCGGTCGACGTCATCACCGGTCTGATCAAGGCCAACGTTCCGTCGCGACTCGCCTTCGCCGTCACGAGCGTCACGGACTCCCGCGTCATCCTCGACCAGCCGGGAGCCGACAAGCTCATCGGCCAGGGCGACGCCCTGTTCCTGCCGATGGGTGCCTCCAAGGCCATGCGTGTGCAGGGAGCTTGGGCGCAAGAGAGCGAGATCAACGACGTCGTCGCGCACGTCACCCGGCAGGCCCGACCCGACTACCGCAACGACGTTGCCCAGGTCGCGGAGAAGAAAGAGATCGACGGCGACATCGGCGACGACCTCGAGCTTCTGCTCGCCGCCGCCGAACTCGTCGTCTCGACGCAGTTCGGCTCGACCTCGATGCTGCAGCGCAAGCTGCGAGTCGGGTTCGCCAAGGCCGGCCGGCTGATGGACCTCATGGAGTCCCGCGACATCGTCGGCCCCTCCGAAGGGTCGAAAGCGCGCGACGTGCTCGTGACCGTCGAGCAGCTTCCCGGCGTGCTTGCCAAGCTGCGCGGCCAGGAGCCACAGGCTCCCTCGGGAGGTCTCGTCTCGGATCCGGGGCTCGCCGCCGGGCCTCGGAGCGACCGTGCGGCAGCCGGGCAATACGGTGGTCCGAGTGACGACCAGTACGGGGGAGACCCCGTCTCACGAATGACCTCCGGGTACGAGGAGGCCGATGGCGACGAAGGTTCCGAGGACGCCTGGGGTCTGACAGGACGAGACTGAGGGCATGAGCACTGATCCCCTGCACGACGCCGATTCCGCCAAGGCGTTCCCCTGGCGCGGGCGAGTGGTGAGTGGCGGCGAAGGCCCCGTTTCGACGGCCAACATCGCGAACATCATCACGGTGGTCCGGATCCTGATGGCGCCGCTGTTCTTCGTGCTCCTCATTGCCGATAATCACGTCGACGGGCCACTGCGGGTCTGGGCGGCCGTGATCTTCGTGGTCGCCATCCTGACGGACAGCCTCGACGGTTTTCTCGCCCGGCGGCAGAACCTCGTGTCCGACTTCGGCAAGATCGTCGATCCGCTGGCCGACAAGGTGCTGACCGGAGGTGCCTTCATCGTCTTGTCGGTGCTCGGCGAGCTTCCCTGGTGGGTGACCATCGTGATCCTGATCCGTGAGGTCGGCATCACGGTGTACCGGTTCGCGGCGCTCCGGGACCGTGTCATCCCGGCCTCGCGCGGCGGCAAACTGAAGACCCTGCTCCAGGGTGTGGCGCTGACGCTGGCCCTGTTCCCGCTCTGGAATCTTGTGGGCGACTGGATCCATGTGGTCAATACGATCGTGATGTCGCTGGCGTTCCTCGCCACGGTCCTCTCCGGTCTCGACTACATGCGAGTGGCCTTCAAGCACTCGCGCGGCACGGCGTAGTCGGTTCCCGGTGACCCAGGCAGACGACGTCGTCGCGGAGCTCAAGGCACGAGGGCTCAGCATCGCGGTCGCCGAGTCGTTGACCGGTGGGTTACTCGTGGCCGATCTGGTCTCGGTGCCCGGGGCGTCCGCGGTCGTGGCCGGGGGAGTCGTCGCGTACCAGACCGAGCTGAAACACACCCTGTTGGGAGTCTCGGCGGCCCTCCTCGAAGCGGTGGGTGCGGTCCATCCTGACGTCGCAGTGCAGATGGCCCGCGGGGTTCGCGAACGGTTGACGCTCGGCGGCATGCCTGCGGCCATCGGTGTGGCGACGACGGGCGTGGCCGGACCGGATCCGCAGGACGGCAAACCAGTCGGAACAGTCTTCGTCGGAGTCTCGTGGGGTCGCCATTCCGAGGTGACGTCATTGCACCTCGAAGGCGACCGCGCAGCAATCCGTCGGGCCACTGTTTCCGAATCCCTCTCGGCCGTTCAGCGAATGATCAGCCGGCCCCGGGAATAGCGCGGGTTTCGGTCTCGTTACAACTCACAGGTTCACAAGGGTCATTCAGAGCTTGCTGCGTAGAGTTGTAAGGAGTAATGGCGTTAGTGTTACTCTCCCGCCCGGTATTTCGATCGTGGTGGGTCTGTCCTCAGGAGGAGGGTCCTATGGTTCTCGTACGTCAAGAAATTGGTGACGTCCTTCGTGACTTCCGCCTGCAAAAGGGTCGTACGCTTCGTCAGGTCGCCAGCAAGGCCAGCGTTGCGCTCGGCTATCTCAGTGAGGTTGAGCGTGGCCAGAAAGAGGCCAGCTCGGAGATCCTCGCGTCGGTTGCGGACGCTCTCGAAACGCCCATTTCCACCATCATGCGTGAGGTCGGTGACCGCATGGCGGTCATCGAGGGGCTGAGCCCCGTTCCCGACACGCTCCCCGACGACCTCGTCGCCGAGTTCGACGCTGACCTCGCGGTCCGCTGACACTCGCGCTCGAGTCCTGAACGCCCCGGCCTTGGCCGGGGCGTTCGTGGTTCCGGGGTCTGTCGTGTCGACGTGCGAAACTCAGGCCTGAGTTGCCTAACGCAGGAGGCTGCACGGTCCACGGCGGTGTGGCTCAGGAAGCCGTGGGCCGCGAGCGGCGCTTTTCAGGAGACCGGCCTCGAACCTCCTGCACTGCCGTCGCTGTACTCTCGACCGGTGCGCAAGAGTGAATTCGCCCGAGCCATCGCCGACGAGTTCGGCGAGGTGTACGGCCGTGCCCTGACCCGGGACCTCGTGCTTCCGGCATTGGGCAACGTGACGGCCGACGATGCCATCGGCCGCGGCGATGAGCCGCGCGACGTCTGGTTGGCGCTGTGTGAGGCGGAGGATGTGCCTCCCGCACGCCGCCACGGAGCCGGCCTCCCGAAGCCTCGCCGCTGATCAGGCCGGGAGGAGTTCGGCGGGGCGCTCCCTCCTGAGGTCGCGCTGCTGGGCGCCGAGTCCTCCGGAGTGAGCAACTTCCTCGGAGCCGTGCCTCCTGGGCGGAACCGAGTTCGTCCTTGAGCGCCGCGGTTCCTTCGGCACGGAGCCTGGAGCGCAAGGCCACCTCCGACACGGGCCTGCAATGCCTCGTTCGTGCGTTCGACACGCCGGGCCTGGCTACTCGAACATGTGTTCGGTCTGGTGCTAGCCTCTCCCTCACAGGGGCTCGCCCGAGTCCGGTTCTCCACAGATGTCCGCGCGTCACTCCGAGTGTCGGTGGCCACCCGTAGCGTTCCAGATAACGGCGCTTCCCAACAGCCTTGTCGTTCACCAGCCGGCCTTGCTCCATCGGGCGGCTGGGTCGCGACAGCCTATAGGCGCATCGCTCCGACCAGCGGGTCACGCCAGCCGGTCACCACACCGCCCCAAGGAGAACATCATGCCCTCAGTTGCAGACCGCGAGAAGGCTCTCGAAACCGCCCTCGCTCAGATCGATCGCCAGTTTGGTAAGGGTGCCGTGATGCGGCTCGGCAGCGACGATCGCGCCCCCGTCGCAGTCATCCCCACGGGCTCGATCGCGCTCGACGTCGCGCTCGGTATCGGCGGCCTTCCGCGTGGCCGCATCGTTGAGATCTACGGGCCGGAGTCCTCCGGTAAGACGACCCTGACCCTCCATGCGATCGCCAACGCACAGGCTGCTGGAGGAATCGCGGCCTTCATCGACGCTGAGCACGCGCTCGACCCCGAGTATGCCAAGAAGCTCGGTGTTGACATCGACGCGCTGCTCGTCTCGCAACCGGACACTGGCGAGCAGGCTCTCGAGATCGCCGACATGCTCGTGCGCTCCGGGTCGATCGACCTCGTCGTCATCGACTCCGTTGCGGCTCTCGTGCCGCGTGCTGAGATCGAAGGCGAGATGGGAGACTCTCACGTCGGCCTCCAGGCTCGCCTGATGTCCCAGGCCCTTCGCAAGCTCACCGGTGGTCTGAACCAGACCGGCACGACGATGATCTTCATCAACCAGCTGCGCGAGAAGATCGGTGTCTTCTTCGGCAGCCCCGAAACCACCGCGGGCGGCAAGGCCCTCAAGTTCTACGCCTCGGTGCGACTCGACATTCGACGTATCGAGACTCTCAAAGACGGCAGCGACGCGGTGGGTAATCGCACCCGCGTCAAGGTCGTCAAGAACAAGATGGCACCGCCTTTCAAGCAGGCGGAGTTCGACATTCTCTATGGCGTCGGCATCTCCCGTGAAGGCAGCCTGATTGACTTCGGTGTCGAGCACGGCATTGTCCGCAAGTCGGGCGCCTGGTACACCTACGAGGGTGACCAGCTCGGTCAGGGCAAGGAGAACTCGCGCAACTTCCTGCTGCAAAACGCCGCAGTAGCCGACGAGATCGAGCAGAAGATCCTCTCCAAGCTGAACGTCGGCGCTGGCAAGGTCGACGCCGCAGCGGCTGTTCCTGCTCCGGTCGAGTCGATCGCGCCGAAGCTCGCGGAGCGCAAGGGCGCATGACCCCCGACGGCGAACGCCTCGCGCCCGTCACTTCTCTCTTCGGTCGCCGTCCCGCGGGCGGGCAGGTTGACGACGGGGCAGGCGTTCGCCCGATCGACGACGGCGGCAACCAATCCGAGTGGTCGACCGCAGCCGACGCGGCTGCGGGGGCCGACGAGACCGTCGGAGTGGGCGAAGCCGCTGGAGTTGCCTTCCGTGAGACCCGCGGTGGTCGCGGGGCGCATCCGGCGGGCAAAGGCCAGGCCACCCTTCAGGCCGCGGACTCGACGCGCAAACTGGTGGCGCTGCCGACCTACGCGGCGTTCGCGGCTAGGAGCGAGCCGAGTGCCGCGGGCGGCCACATGAGGGCCGCCGAACGAGAGGCCGACGAGGAGTCGGACGACCAGTCAAAAGTCGAGACAGTCGAGGCAGCTCGCGACCGAGCCGAGAAGATCAGCATGCACGCGCTGACCCGGCGCGGAGTCTCCTCTCTCGAAATGGCCAAGACGCTCCGCTCGCGCGATCTCCCCGAGGAAGTCGTCCTCGACGAAGTCGAGCGACTTGAGCGAGTCGGTCTGCTCGACGATGGTGCTCTCGCCGAGAACCTCGTGCATTCGAAGCAGGAGCGGAAGGGGCTCGGTAAGGGGGCCATCAACGCTGAGCTCCGTCAGCGCGGTCTCGCTCAGGAGGCCATCGACGCCGCCCTGGCCGACATCGACGACGACGACGAACAGACCCGAGCAGACAGCTGGGCACTGAAACGTGCCGGGCAGCTCCGAGGCCTCGACCAGGCAACTGCGGAGCGCCGTCTCACGGCCTTCCTCCTGCGACGGGGGTACCGCTCGGAGGTCGTTAGGCGAGCACTCGAAAAGGCCCTCCCACGCGGGGGCGGCTCCGGCCACGTCCGCTTCGAGTAGGCATCCGTGTCGGTTGAGGTCGAGTAGGCGGCCGCACCAGCCGTCGCGAGAGCACATGAACAGCGCTGCCGCCGAAGGGTTTTACACTTGAGCACCATGACCACGGTTCTTCCGAGCAGTCCCGCTGACGCCGCATCTGTACGAGCGGCGAGCGGCGAGCGTCCGCGCACCTACGAGGTCCGCACTTTCGGCTGCCAGATGAACGTCCACGACTCCGAGCGGCTGAGCGGGTCACTCGAAGCTGCTGGCTACGTCCCTGCCGATGGCGCTGAGGCCGACATCGTCGTGCTCAACACCTGTGCCGTCCGCGAGAACGCCGACAACAAGCTCTACGGCACCCTCGGGCACCTCGCCTCGACCAAACGTTCCCACGCCGGCATGCAGATCGCCGTCGGCGGGTGTCTGGCTCAGAAAGACAAGTCCGTCATCCTCGACAAAGCGCCGTGGGTCGACGTGGTCTTCGGCACACACAACATGGGTTCCCTCCCGACACTGCTCGAGAGAGCGCGTCACAACGAGGAGGCCCAGCTCGAGATCCTCGAGTCGCTCGACGTTTTTCCGTCAACTCTCCCGACCAAGCGCGACTCCACCTATAGCGGGTGGGTGTCCATCTCCGTCGGCTGCAACAACACCTGCACCTTCTGCATCGTCCCGTCCCTGCGAGGCAAGGAGAAAGACCGCCGACCTGGCGACATCCTGGCCGAGATCCGCGCCCTCGTCGACGACGGCGCCATCGAAGTCACGCTCCTCGGGCAGAACGTCAACTCCTACGGCGTCGAATTCGGCGACCGAGGCGCGTTCGCGAAGCTCCTCCGCGCCGCGGGCACGATCGAGGGGCTCGAACGCATCCGGTTCACGAGCCCTCACCCGGCAGCCTTCACCGACGACGTCATCGACGCCATGGCCGAGACGCCGAACGTCATGCCGCAGCTGCACATGCCTCTGCAGTCCG
>JAODMX010000297.1 GCA_025464735.1 Frondihabitans sp.
AGCACCATGAGCGGGACCTGGAAATAGAGATACGGGATCACAAGGCCGGGGATCTGATAGAGCAGCGGGCCACCGCTGTTGAAATTAGTGAAGACGTTGTCCGTGACGCCGATCGAAATCAGCCACTTGGTGAGAAGCCCCTGCTGGCCGATCGTCGCGATGAACGCGAACGCGAGCATCACGCCGCCGAACTGAGCGAGCACGCTGCTCGCGGAGTCCACCGTCGTGCGCAGAAATCCGTTCGACTTCGTGCCGAGCAGCGCAAAGCAGACGATGGCTCCGATGACCGCTCCGATCACGGCCGTGAGCGCCGAAATCCAGATGGATGAGAGGAAGCCCTTGAGGATGTTGGGGTCGGCGAATGCGGCCAGGTTGGCAAAGGTGAACGCGCCGGCGTTGTCGAAGAATCCGCTGGCGACGGCCAGCACGGCCGGAATGGCCAGAAACAGCAGAACATAGGCGGCGAACGGAGCCAGGCCCAGCCAAACCACGCTGCGGCGCCGGGGAGTGACCCCGGCGCCGCTCGTGGTGGCTGCTGGCGCAAGCGGAGTCGCGACAGTCGTCATCGTTGGATCAGCCGATCGCCGCGGCCCACTTGGAGGCGAGCAGGGTGCCCGCCTTGGTGGCCTGGTCGGCCGTGAGCTGGACAAAGTTGGACGGAGCAGCACCGACGGTGTCGAGCACCTTCTGGTCGACCGTCTTGTTCTTCACCATGGCGGCAAGAGTCGCCGGGTAGGCACCCGACGCGAGGAACAGGTTCTGCACCTCTGGGCTGTAGATGTACTCCTCCCACAGTCGCGCGGCGGCCGGGTGAGGGGCGTCCACGTTGATGGCCTGGTTGTAGTAGCTACCGACGGCGACGCCCGGGAGGACGACCGTCTTGAAGTTGGAGTTCCCGGTCGCCCCGCCAGCCGTGCCCCAGGCGAGGTTGTTGTAGCTCCACTGGATCACGACGGGAGTCTCACCTGAGGCCACTGTCGCCTGGGTCGGTGTCACAGCGAGGAAGTTGCCGGCCTTCTTGAGCTTGCCGAAGAAGTCGATACCGGGCTGAACGTCGTCCGCGGTCCCCTTGCTCTGCAGGGCCGCCATGTACACGGCGCTCGCAGCCTCGTTGGCCTGCGTTGGGTCACCCTTGATCGCGACCTTCCCCTTGAAGTCGGCGCCGAGGAGGTCGTCGATCGACTTGGGTGCGCTCTTGATCACCTTGGAGTCGTAGCCGACCGACATGAGGCCGGTGTAGTCGTAGTACCACTTGCCGCTGGGGTCCTTGAAGTCCGTTGGGATATCCGCCCAGTTCGCGACCTTGTACGGCGCGACGAGGTCGAGGTTCTTGCTGAGGACGGCGGTGCCGATGTCGAAGACGTCGGGTGCCGTGGTCTGCCCCTTCTGGGACTTGGCGGCAGCTACCTCATCGGCGCTCGAACCATCCGGGTTCGCCGAGTTGATCGTGATCTTCGGGTACTTGGCCTGGAAGCCCGCGATGATCTTGCCGTAGTTCGCCCAGGACGGCGGGAGGGTGATGACGTTGAGCTGGCCCTCCGCGTTCGCCGCGGTAACGAGGGCGCTCAGTCCTCCGACATCGGCCGCACTGGTGGCCTTCGCCGCGTCCACTTTCGCCGTGCTCGCAGCGTTGGTGCTGCCGTTTCCGGCGCACGCGGTGAGTGAGATCGCGACGGCCGCCGCGATCGCGATGCCTGCAAAGTGACGCTTGCTGATCAAGGAATCCTCCATAATGCCACCCCCGGTCGTTCACGCTGTGGAGCGAACTATCGGATACCGGAAGATGACCTTGTGGAATCGTTTCGTCGCCCGATTACACGCCGGGAGCCGTTTGGTGAACGGAAGGACAACGGAGATCGACTATCCGCCCGTCGCCGGCTCGCTCAGTCGAATCGGTCGAAGACGGCTGCGGCGAGGCCGAACGAGATCGTCATGCCGACCCCGGAGGTTATCGAGACGGAGCAGACTCCGGGCGACGGCTCTGCCACGAGGTACGGGTGCTGCGGACTCCACGCGTAGACCCCCTGCCAGCGTTCGACCGCCCGCAACGATTCAACGCCGAGCACCTGCGCCACGCGGGCAAGCAGCAGTTCGGACGTCGACTCCTGCTGAAACGGATCCATCGTCGCGTCGTAGCGGTGGCTGTCCCCGACGATGAGCGAACCGTCCGGTCGCTGGGTGAACATGACGTTGGCATCGATGTCGATGAGCTCCGGATCGTCCGCCGTGATCCTCGAACGGAGCGCGACCGAGGCGTCGGTCTCGGTGAAGGCCGGGTAGCGCAGCATCGAGGTCCCGGTGAGCACTGCCGGGCCGATCCGAATGCCGCGGGGCGCCTCGACGCGCGCCATCTGCAGGCCGCATCGCCGGACCTCGTGTTCCTCGGCCAGATCGGGGAACAGATAGTCCAGGTCGTGGCCGACGCACACGAAAGTGCGCGACGCGCGAACTACGCCGCGCGACGTCGCAGCACTCGGGCCATGCGCGCCGAGGTACGAGGTACGCCAGAAAAACCGCACCCCCGGCTGCGCCTCGAGCCAGGCCGCCAGTTTGCCGACCGCCTCGCGCGGATCGACCCTCAGGTCGTCACGCAGGAGTGCGCCGCCCACGATCGATTCCGTATCTGCCGACAGTCGCTCACTGACCTCGGACGCCGTGAGCAGCTGCACCTGGCCGCTCTCGCGCTGTCCCGAGAGTTCATCGAGCACGGCCAGCTCGTCCGCGCTGCGGGCCACCGCGAGGGCACCGGCGGAAGTCGAGAAGAACCCAGTGAGGTCGCTGTAGTGCAACCAGCGCTCGCGGGCGACCATGGCGAGCTCCAGTAGCTCGCCGGACTGCGCCGTCACGCAGCAGTGCCCGAAGTTGCGCACCGACGCGCCGACGGCCCGGCTGTCCCGATCGATCACCGTCACCGTGAGGCCGCGCCGCACGGCCTCGGAAGCGTGGGAGAGGCCGACGATTCCGGCTCCAACGATCAGTACGTCGCTCTCGGCCAAGACTCGATTTTGAGATGTCACGACTATCGACCATGCGGATGATCCGGGGACGCGTCAAGCCGAAGGTCGCGCACAGACCATGAATTCGCGTACCGTTCACGACCGGTTCACCGTGCACTGATTGGTTGTACGAGCAGTCAGGGCAACAAGCGGGATAGGGGTGAACGATGATCGAACTCGTGGCGTTCGACATGGCCGGAACGACCATCGACGACCACGGGCTCGTCT
>JAODMX010000342.1 GCA_025464735.1 Frondihabitans sp.
TGGTCTCGATCTGGCACGCCACTTCGTCGACGACATCGACCCGGTCGACTTGAGCAGGACCAGGTCTTTCAGGCCGCCAATGACGTAGGTGTCGGTCGGGTCGACGGTGATCGCGGCGGTCCGGATCTCCTGCCCCTTCCGCAACCAGGTGTGGTCGTGCTCGGAGCCGTCGACGACGGCGCGCTCCCACTCATACTCTTCGATCTCGATGCGCGCGCCGACGACCGGGTCGATGTCGTCGACGAAGTGGCGTGCCAGATCGAGACCAAACGTCTCGATCGAGTCGATGCCCTTCGACTTCGCGAACGCGTACGCGGTGTTCTTCTGCGAGTCGGTCGGCAGCACGTTCGACTGGTCGCCCTGCAGGTACGCGGCGTTCCACGGTCCGCGGAGCGCCGTGGTCACGTTCAGATCGCGGATCTCGTGGCGGGGCAGGTCGCGGAAGATCCGAACCAGGCGAGACTCCGCTTTTCCGTACTGATGTTCACCGAGAATAATCGCCATTAGAGGCCTCCGTTGGGTCGAATAATTTCAGACGGGTGAGTTCGGTGTGAGCGGCTCAGACAAGAGGCTCTACGAACGTTGGGTGCGCTCGAGGGGCGCTGACCGGTCACGTGGATTTGTTCGGGAGTTGGCACTCTGAAGTGTTCGGACCACGAATCAATGACCGTGCGCGATTGCTCCGCGGTTCCAGGAGGACGCCGACACGAGGTGTTCTGCCATGTGCCAACTCCCATCCAGAAGGTGTGTCGTAGATTGCTGGAACACTAGTGAGCTTTTGTTTCGCGCGTATTTCGATTTCGGGAATCTCAGGTGGTGCCCCGGTGAGACACTATCGCCGTCAAGGAAATGCCAGACGGAAGAGGAACGAGAACGCCATTGGACCAGCGATCCATCACCCATTTCCGCGTTCCCCGCGACCGCGGCGAGCTGGGCGTCGTCGACGACAGCACGAAGTTCATCGGCGGCGGCTCGCATGTCTTCGGCGAGTTCAACACTGACCTGCGTGAGCTTGTCGACCTCACTGCACTCGGGTGGGTCCCCCTCGCCGCAGACCGCGAAGGCCTCACCGTGGCTGCGACCTGCACGCTGGCCGACCTGGCGAACCTGGGCGATCCCGGCTGGCGCGCGCATCCCCTCTTTTTCCAAGCCTGCTCCGCGCTCTTGGGGTCATTCAAAGTCTGGAACGTCGCGACCGTGGGAGGAAATATCTGCGCGTCACTGCCCGCCGGCCCGATGACGTCACTGGCGGTCGGCCTGGACGCCGATCTGCTCGTGTGGCGAGCAGACGGTTCCGATGAGATCCTCGCCGCACGCTCGTTCGTCACAGGCATCCAAGAGAATGCTTTACGCCAGGGCGACGTCCTCAGGTCGATCCATTTCCCGGCATCATCCTTGGCTGCGCACACGGCATTCCGGAAGATCGCCCTGTCGCCGCTGGGTCGATCGGGTGCCGTCCTGATCGGACGATCCGAATCGTCCGGCCGCTTCGTCCTGACAGTATCCGCAGCGACACTGCGACCGGAACAGGTCGTGTTCGGTGAGACCCCGACGGCGTCGCAACTGCGCACAGCGATCGACGCGATCGACTCCTGGTTCACCGACGCGCACGGGGCGGCCGACTGGCGCCACGCCGTGTCAGCGGTTTTGGCGGAAGAGATTCGTCTGGAACTCCTCGAGAGCCTCGAGAGAGAGGATCCCGCACTGTGAAGATCACCATCAACGGCGCTGAAGAAGAGCTGGAGCCGCGACCTGGCCAGTGCCTCCGCACGCTTCTCCGAGAATCGGGCCATTTCGAGGTGAAGAAGGGCTGTGACACGGGCGATTGCGGGGCCTGCACCGTGCTTGTGGACGACGTCCCGATCCACTCCTGCGTCTATCCGGCGCAAAAGATGCCGGGCCGTTCGGTGACGACCGTGTCCGGCTTGGGCGGGCCAGGCGACCTCGCGCCGATCCAGGAGCAGTTCGTGCGCGCCGGTGGGTTCCAGTGCGGGTTCTGCACGGCCGGTCTGGTCGTCACCGCTTCGGTGATCTCCCCCGACCAGCACGACGATCTGCCGCGCCTCCTCAAAGGGAACCTGTGCCGCTGCACCGGGTATCGCGCCATCCGCGACGCATTCGCTGCCACCGCCAACGTCAACGATCTGAAGTCCGAGGGGGGCTGGATCCGTCCCGGCCGCAATGCCTCATCGGGGGTGGGGTCGTCCGCACCACCTCCCGCCGGATCCCGAATCGTCAGCGGCCGGGAACCCTACACGCTTGATATCGCGGTCCCGAACCTGCTCCATCTCGCTGTCCTTCGGAGCCCGCATGCACACGCTCGAATCACGCGCATCGACACGAGCAAGGCTGAGGCGCTGCCCGGCGTCGTGAGAGTTCTCACGAGCGAGGATGCGCCCACAACCCTGTTTTCGACCGCACGTCACGAGAACCGCCTGGACGACCCGGATGACACGCTCGTGCTCGACACCGTCGCTCGGTTCGTCGGCCAGCGGCTTGCCGTCGTGATAGCGGAAGACAT
>JAODMX010000359.1 GCA_025464735.1 Frondihabitans sp.
CGTCATCGCCGCAGTGCCGTTGTTGTCGCTGGCCGTCTGGAGACTCTGAGGGTAGGCGGTCCCGTTCTTGACCATGTCGGTCCAAGCGGTCAGTGCACTGACGCCGGCGGCGCTGTTGAACTCGACCTTGGTGTTGTCGGCGTTGAGGAAGTCGCCTCCGGCGCCCCAGAGCATCGACTGCCAGGTGAAGACCGGCCACTCACCCGTGCCGATCGGCAGGTACATGCCGTACTGGGTCGTGCCCTTCGTGAGCTTCTTGGCATCGGCGGCGAGCTCGGCCCAGGTGGTCGGCGTGCTCGAGATGCCGGCCTCCTTGAACATCGCCTTGTTGTAGACGATCGCGTAGTCGCCGATGTCGGTGGGGAGCGAGTAGACCTTGCCGTTGAACGTGCCGGTCGACAGCATCCCGGGAGTGAAACTGGCTTTGGTGATTGTCGATGACGAGTCGCCGAGCAGCGAGTCGAGGGGAACAACGTCGCCGGTCTGGATCACCTGGCCGAGGTTCTGCGGTGTGCTGTCGCCGAGCACCACGTTCGGTCCGGTCTTGTTCTTCAGCGCGTTGACGAGCTTCGAGTCGAACTGGTCGCTCGTAGCGGCGAACTGCGGAGTCACGACGTATTTGCTCTGCGACGAGTTGAAGGCGTCGATGAGCTTCTTCGCGCTGGTGACGGCCGTGCCGGTCATGTTGTACCAGAGACTGATCTGGGTCTTTCCTGAGCCGCCGCCCCCGGAGTTGCCCGTGACGGAGCCGCCGCTGCAGCCGGTGAGAGCGAGCGCTGCGGAGGCGGTGACCGCGAGGGTTGCGATCAGGCGCTTCTTGCCGGGCTTCATTCGACCGAGGAAGTTCTTCTGGGGATGCATTGTGGTCCTCTCGTGCTGCGTGGTGGGGTGGAGGGTGTGGCTGGCAGGGGATTAGCGCAGACCGCCGGCCATGGCCGAGACGATCTGCCGCTGGAAGATGATGAACACGACGAACACCGGGAGGATGGCCAGGGTCGACCCGGCCATGAGGAGGTTGAAACTCTCGGCGGCGTTGGTGGATTGCAGTTGCGCGAGCCCGATCGGCACCGTGAAGAACTCGGTCTTTGTGACTGCCAAGAACTGGAAGAAGAAGTTGTTCCAGTTGTAGACGAACGACAGCACCGCGAATGCCCCGATCATGGGCGTCGCCATCGGTGTGACGACCGACCACATCCGGCGCCACACACCCGCGCCATCGACTCGGGAGGCGTCTTCGATTTCGCTCGGGAACGACTGGAAGAACTGCTTGAACAGGAACACCCCGAGGATCGACGGCACGTTCGGCACGATCAGACCCTGGTACGAATTGAGCCAACCGAGCTGCGAAAGCAGGCTGATCAGGGGGGTGAAAACGACCTCGAACGGTACCAGCAGCGCAGCGAGAAGCACCACGAAGATGATGCCGGAGCCACGGAACTTCAGGCGTGAGAACGCGAAGCCGGCGGCGAGGCTCGTGATGACCTGGCCCGCGGTCGAGGCGACGGCGACGATGGTGGAGTTGAGGTAGAAGAGACCGAACGGTGCCACGGAGAAGATCTCCGTGTAGTTGTCGAAGTGCCAGACCTTGGGGAGGAAGGTGGGTGGGAAGGTCAGAGCTTCCGCCGATGACTTGAAGCTGGTCAGCACCATCCAGAGAAAGGGCCCGAAGAAGAGGATCGCTCCGATGATGAGGATGACGTGGCGGAGAATCGAGGGCGTCAGGATCCTTACGCTCGCCTTGAAAGGTCGCCTGCGACGGATCCGTGCTCGTGTCGGTCGGGAGGCCTCGGTCGGCGCGGGCACAGTGAACTGGGTCACGATCGGGTCTCCTAGACGAGTTCGATGGTCTCGCGGCGGTTGAGCACGCGGAGCTGGAGGACGGAGACGACGATGCCGACGATCAGCAGGAGAACAGCGGCGGCGCTGGCACTGCCGCCGTGGAAGAACACGAAGCCCTGCTGGTAGATGTAGTAGAGGATCGTCTCGGTCGACTGGAGTGGACCGCCCTGGGTCAGGATGTAGACCTGGGTGAAGACCTGGAGCGCCCCGATCACTCCGGTGATCGCGAGGAACCCGCTGGTCGGAGCGACGAGCGGCAGCGAGATCGTGAAGAACCGGCGGATGGGTCCCGCGCCGTCGAGGGTGGCTGCTTCGTGGTAGCTCTGCGGGATGTTCGTCAGGGCGGCGGAGAAGATGATCATCGCGTAGCCGACGCCCTGCCAGATCGAGAAGACCATCACGCTGATGAGGGCCCACGGCTCCGAGTTGAGGAAGCCGATCGGTGCGATGCCGAAGGAGGTGAGCGTGCCGTTTACGATGCCCCCGAGGGGGGACAGGATGAAGCTGAAGATGAGGGCGCTTCCCACGATCGGTGCGATGTAGGGCACGAAGAGCAGGGCGCGGTAGACACCGCGTCCTCGGAACGGCTGAGCCAGCAGCGCGGCGAAGAAGAGGCCGATCGCCATTGTGATGGGCACGACCACGATCACGTAGATACCCGTGTTCGCTGCGGCGTGCAGAAACTCACCGTCAGTGAAGAGGCCGGTGAAGTTCGACAGCCCGACGAACCCGCCGGTCTGGCCCGTTGCTGGATTCCAGTCGGTGAAGCTGTAACCGACCGTCTGGACGAGCGGGTACAGATAGAAGACGGCCAGGAGCACGGTCGTCGGCGCGACCAGGGCGTAGCCGGCGCGCCCCTCGCGCTGCTCTGTGGTGGTGCGTTTGCGCGGGCGCGGCCGAGCCGCCACAGCGATGGCCGCGTCAGTGCTCGAGGTGCTGTCGATTGCCATCGGCGATCGGGCTCCTTCGTTCGGGGACCCGGCGCATCACGAAAGCACGTGACGTCGTTGTCCGGGTCTGTCTTGATGAAAGCTAGTTTTTGTTTGTTTCTAGATCATTACCGTTCGATCACGAAAAGTAAACAGTCGAATTATTACCGACTTCGTTCGATTTATGGCCAAACGCGGGCTACAGTGTTGGCATGACGCAAGGCCACTTCCAAGACCGCGATTTCGTTGCCGGATCCGCTGGCGACGTTCTGCGTCTGATCCGCACGAGTGACGCCATGTCGCGCTCGACGCTGGCGCGGACCACAGGTCTCGCACCCTCGACCACCTCGCTCCGGGTGGAAGCTCTGGTCTCGCTCGGCCTCGTCCGTGAGCAGGGCAGCGAAGACTCCCGGGGCGGCCGCAGGGCCCGTCGACTCGAGCTCGACGGCTCTGCAGGTTTCGTCGCCGCAGTCGACGTCGGTGCCAACCATGTCCGGATCGTCCTGAGTGACCTCACCGGGAGCCCGCTCATCGATAGTGACGTCTCGGGTACGGGAGCTGTGCCGGTGACCGAAGACCCGCGCGAGACCGTCGACGCCCTCTGGCGCCGCATTAGCGAGATGGCCACCGAGGCAGGGCTCGACGTGGAGCGGTTCCAGGGGGCCGCCATCAGCATCCCCGCCCCGATCGAATATCCCAGCGGCAGGATCGTGACACCGTCATTCAGGCCGACCTGGCACGAAGCCGATCTTCCGGGTCTCTTCGCCGAGCACACCGGCGCACCCGTTCTCGTCGACAACGACGCCAACCTCATCGCCCTCTTCGAGAGCACCGAGCGCGGCCGCAGCGACGAGAATCAACTCCTGGCCGTCA
>JAODMX010000366.1 GCA_025464735.1 Frondihabitans sp.
CTCGAGTCTCCGCTCGATCCCGTCCAACCCGCTGATGATCTGCGAGGCGATATAGAGGTACGGATTGGCTCCCGGCTCGCCGGACCGGTTCTCGAGACGTGACGCCGGGTCGCCTGCGCGCCCGATCGCTCGGATCATTGCGCCCTTGTTGTCAGCACCCCAGACGACGCGGTCCGGCGCCAACGAGTACGGCTGGTATCGCTTGTAGCCGTTCACCGTGGGTGTCGTGAAGGGCGCGGCCGCTCGGGCGTGCTCGAGCAGACCGCCGAGGTAGAAGCTGCCGACCTCGGAAAGAACGCCGCCCGACTCCGGCGGCATGAACACGGATTCTCCGGTTGCGATATCGGTCAGCGATTGATGCAGATGCCAGCCCGTCGAGACGGTGGTCGGCCCCGCCGGGCGCGACATGAAGGTCGCGTGGTAGCCAAGCCGGTGAGCGACCTGCCTGATGGCCGTGCGACACAGGACCACCGCATCCGCCGTCTCACGCGCCGGTCCGGGAGCCATTGTGACCTCGAGTTGGTTTGCCCCGAACTCGAGCTCGATGGACCGCAACGGCAGGTCGAGCAGTGTGAGGTTCTGGTGGATGGCCTGCACGAGGTCGTCGAGTCCGTCGAGGGTCTCCTCGTGGAGCAGCTGCGACCCCGTCGAGATCGGGACGACCTCGCGGGGACGCCCGGGGTGACCTGGGCGCGAGACATTCCCCGAGTCCAATCCCCCGTCGACGAGACGGTAGACGTGAAACTCGAGCTCGGCCCCGACCGTCAGCCCGAAGCCGGCCTCGGCCAGTCGCGCCGTCGCCCGCCTCAGCTGACTGCGCGTGCAGAACGGCACCTCGCCGCCATCGGGAAACCGCAGGTCACAGATCATGGAGGCGGTCCGAGGCGCCCAGGGAACAACACGGAAGGTCTCCGGATCCGGAACCAGGACCAGGTCACCGGCTCCCGCGAATCCACCCACACCGACCCCGGGATCGGCGTCGAAGACCGGGTAGGCAGAGAGCCCCGAGGTGTCCTTCAGTAGCAACGACGACGGCGCCGTGATGCCAGAGCGCAGAGCGGCAGGGAGGGCCTCGCGCGTGACGGTCTTGCCGTGGACCACGCCGTGCTGGTCGACGAACGACAGACGAATCAGCTCGATTCCCACCTCGTCGATGACACGTCGGAGCTGCGCGGCCGCCGCGTACTGGGTTTCTGTCCACAGGTCGTGACGATCGACGAATCCGCCGCGCTCCGAGGCGAGCATGGGGCGAGCGCGCTGCCCGTGACCGCCTCCGGCCACGGGACGCTGATCAATGTTACGCATCGGTCGACACCGCTTCGGCGCGGGCGGCCCAGGGGGACGAGGCACGACGTTCGGCCTCGCGGGCCCGCCAGTGCTCCTGCCACGAGCCGGTCGGTGCGACGGTGTCCATGGCGATCGGTCCGCGAAGCGCCCTGGCGCCGGGTTCATCGATCGGGTGCCCTGGAGTCGGTCCACCAGCTTCGAACTGCTCGATGGCACGGAGCAGCAATCGACGGTTGGCCGTAACCGCGCGGTCCGAGATGCCGAGCCGCTCGACCGTCCGATCCTGGATGCTTCCCATGCTCTCGACGGCCCACTGGTCGTGGACATTGATGTCGAGGCCCATGCCTGTGAAGGTCAGGTTCTTCTGCTCGGCCGCGTCGAAGCCCCAGTTGTTGTGCCGCCCCTTGGTGGGCCGGAACTCCGGAAGACTAACCTCCTTCAGCCGCTGCGCCAGCAGGGTCTCGCGGTCGGTCATCTCGGCGAAGTCGTACAGGATCATGAACCAGTAGTGGTTGTGGTCGTCAATGGGCACATGCCATTGCGCGAAGACCTTCGTGTTTCCGAACGGGACGACGAAGGCGTTCGGAAACATGAGGTTCGTCACGCGAACGTGCTTCGTCTGCTCATCGAGCTGACGGATCGCGAACACGCGGAGCCCGTGTTCGGCGCTCTCGACCTCGATGTCCGGCCGATTGCTGTCGCCGACGATGGCCGAGAGGGTCCGTCCGGTGCCTTCTACTTCTTCGGCGAACTGCTGACCGTAGACCTCACGCGGATCCTCCTGGATGAATTTGTGCAGGAACGACACGTGACTCGGGTCGATTCCACCCTCGACCCCTTGGAGCCAATTGCACTCCCATAACCCTTTGAACGCGAAGGTGTACTCCTCCGGGGCATCGAAGCAGTCGAACGCGGGGAACGGAGGCGGGTCTCCCTTGCCGAGGTACGCGAAGATGACGCCGTTGCGCTCCTCGCAGACGTACGACGAGATCTTGATCTTGTCCATGAACCGGCTGTGCTCGGGTTCGGCCGGTTGGTCGATGCACTGTCCGTCGGCTCCGTAAAGCCACCCGTGGTACAGGCAGCGCAGGCCGCCGTTCTCGAGCCGGCCGAACGTGAGATCGACGCCGCGATGAGCGCAGAACCGGCTGACAAGCGCCCATCCACCCTGATCGCGGCGGAAGAGGGCGAGGTCCTCGCTCATGATCTTGACCGGCTTGACAGGGCGCTCGTCGGTCATTTCGGCGACCAGCGCGACGGGCTGCCAGTACGAGCGGAGAAGCTGGCCGAGCGGCGTTCCCGGTCCGGACTGGGTGACGCGGTCGTTCTCTTCCTGACGCAGCATGCCGATCTCCAATTGAATCCGTTTACGACTAGATTGGATCCATATTGCCACACTTGCCATCCGTTGAGGAACGACCGGGCGACGGAAGTCAGCCGACGGCGAGGCGAACACGACCGGGCAGAAAGAAACGACCTGCGTCAGTTCGTCGGCAGCCGGCCGCTTCGAATTCCCTCCCGATGCGCCAAGGATGTCCTCGTAGTGCAAGGCTTCCGTCATGGATATCGAGCAGTGGTGGCCCAACTTGGGTGACACGACGAAGGAGTGGCTGATCGCCAATAACGGCGATGCCGTTCCCGAGCGGGTCGTTAGCGAGATCGTTGCGGCCGCTGGCGGCGTGGCCTCGGACTCCACCTGGGTTGGAGAGAGTGGCCCGGAAGGCTTTTTTCTCTCGGACGAAGCCACCGATTGGATCGAAGCGACCGCCAACGACGAACCCTGAGATGGCGTCCCGCGAGGGCGGGTCTGTCGGAAGTTATGTGTAAGTGGTTCGGCATTCGGGGCCGCGACCGGCCCGACTAGAGCGCGGCGGTGATTCCCACGAGGAAAATGTCAACTCCGGCTAGAAATTGCTGACGGTCGTCGTGCTCGAGCATGACGGAGGAAGCCTCGCGGACGATCGGATCAGGGTCGATTTCCGACCACTGGGCGGCGAGGGCTTCGAGTGCCGTTAGGCGGTCTTCTTCGCTCCCGGCTCGACGAGCCCCGGCAGCGAACTGCGCCGCTGAGCCAAGGACGTAGCTGACCAGAGCCGAGCCAGCGTCGGAAACGCCTGGTCCGGTGACACCGAGTTGTCGCAGTAGGAGTCCTACGCCCTTCCAAATGCGGAGGACAGCGGGCTGCATCGGTTCGCGCGCAAGCTGAGCGCCGACCCAGGGATGAGCGTCGATCGCGTCGAAGATGCCGAGTGCTAGCAGGCGAATCCCCTCCTCGGGATCCTGTCCGTCCGGTCGAGTGGTCGTGGCGTGGCTGATGATGTCGTCGGCAGCAGCCGCGACGAGCTCGTCCATCGTCGACACGTGGTGATAGATCGCCCCCCGTCCTGTCGCCAGGTGGGCCGTGAGGGCTCGTACCGTGAGCGGATTGTCGGCCTCGTCGTCGAGGAGCTCGATGGCCGCCTGGATGATCCGATCGCGGGACAACGCGTCGGTTCGACGCGGAGCTCGGGCACTTGGGATGCTCATGGTCCCATCTTGACACAAATGGACCGATGGTCCATAGTCGGATGGACCAACGGTCCAAACAGTTCAAGGGGAGCATCATGACCACTACCATCACCATCGTCGGCGCCGGCCTCGGCGGGCTGACTCTGGCCCGCGTCCTGCACCTGCACGGCGTCCCCGTGACGGTGTACGACGCCGATGCCTCACCGGACGCACGAACCCAGGGCGGCCAGCTCGATCTGCACGAGCACAACGGTCAGGCCGCTCTCGCGGTCGCCGGACTGACCGACGAATACCGGGCGATCCTGCACGAGGGCGGAGCCGCTCAGCGCATCCTCGACACCAACGGAAGCCTTCTCGCTGAGGTGCTCGATGACGGCTCCCTCGACAAGCCCGAGGCGCTGCGAGGCGATATCAGGCGCATCCTGCTTGAATCCCTGCCCGAGGGCACCGTTCGCTGGGGGAAGAAGCTGGTGTCGGCCACGCCACTTGATGACGGCCAGCACGAACTCGCGTTCGCCGACGGCACGGCCGTGATGACCGATGCCCTGGTCGGAGCGGACGGCACCTGGTCGAGAGTTCGCGCGCTCGTGTCGGACGCGAAACCAAGCTACTCGGGTATGAGCTACATCGACGCCTTCCTCCACGACGTCGACCGGCGCCACCCCGAAACGGCCGCCGCAGTCGGAGCGGGAGCGCTCTACGCGCTCATCCCCGGCAAAGGGTTCCTCGCGCACCGCGAGGCCGGCGACGTGATCCACACCTACGTCAGCCTGAGCCGGCCCCTTGACTGGTTTGCCGACATCGACTTCACGGACGGTGCCGCCAGCCGGACCCGCGTGGCGGCGGAGTTCGACGGCTGGGCACCCGAGCTCACCGCCCTGATCACGGACAGCGACACCACCCCGGTGCTCCGCAGCATCTACGAACTCCCCGACCGACACCGATGGGAGAGAGTTCACGGCGTCACGCTCCTCGGCGATGCAGCTCACGCCACCGTCCCCGGCGGGGAAGGAGCCAACACCGCCATGCTCGACGCCGCCGAACTCGGACAGGCGATCACCGCCCATCCCGACGATATCGAGACCGCCTTTCGCACCTACGAGCAAGTAATGTTCGACCGAAGCGAGGCCGAAGCGGTCGCCGCCCACGAAACCGTCGAACTCATCTTCGGCGCGGACGCGCCCAAGGCTCTCGTCGCCCTCTTCACCGGCGACAGACACCGCCTAGAACGCGCGCGCTAGCCCGACGGTTGTGCCTCGGCCGGTTGCTTGTCCTAGTGCACGACTGGACGCCCAGTGCTGAAGATAGGCAGGCCGATCTCGGTTCGCCACGCGGAGCTGTCTGGGGTGTCTGTGTCGGCAACGGTGTAGTACTCCCGGGTTGGCCCATTGACCCCGAGCTCACGGTCGGCGACGTGGGCGGCCAGCGCCCCATATGCAAGGTCGAGGCCCTCGATGCTTCCGTGGTGAGTGACGGTCGCCAATTCCGCCTCCGGTATCACGGTGAATCTCACGCGCCCAAGAGGTCGGGGCTCGCCAAGGCACGGGATGAACACGGTGCCCTGGCCGCGTTCATTCGCGAAGAGATCGTCGTCCCAGATTCCTCCGGCGGGGCCCGCGATGCGGATGCCCTGGGCAGTGAGGCTTGCCCGGAGCTCTCCGAGCGCACCGCTCAGCCACAAACCGAGGTCTTCGATGTCGACCGTCGCAGTGATCGACGCCGCTCGGGTGGCTTCGACGTTCTTATACGTGACCGGCATCGCTTGGTCTTCGGGCTCACCGTCCAGCAGGTTCCGCAGTGAGGCGACTGCCGACTGCGTCTGAGTCAGGCTGTTCTGCAGCGCGTCCAGATGCGAGGCGATGAGAGCGTTGCGGCTCGCCGGATCCGGCGCGGCGAGAACCTCACGGATCTGCTCCAGAGGCATCTGGAGTTCCCGAAAGCGGCGGATTATCTGTGCTTTCGGGATCTGGTCCGCCGTGTAGCTACGGTAACCGGTGTTGGGGTCAACCACGGCAGGCTGGAGAAGACCGATCTCGTGATAGTGGCGGAGCATCTTCACGCTCATGAAGGTCCCGCGCGAGAAGTCGCCGATGGACAGTGCCGCTGTACTCATGAGCCCAGCATGACGCCTCCCACAGGGGGAGAGTCAAGCACTGCGGACGGGCTTGACCCTCCCGTTGCGGGATTGCCAAGGCTGTTCTCAGGCCGACAGAGAGTCGGGCATCGAGTCAAGGAGCAGCACCATGTCGGACAATAATCAGCAGATGGACGCAGTCGTGATCCAGGCCAGCGGGGCGCCAGCGCAGTCGTTGGTCGTTCGTTCGGAGCCGGTACCGCAGCCCGGTCCAGGAGAAGTTCTCGTCGAAGTGCACGCAGCAGGAGTGAACCCGCTGGACGTTGCGAATATCTTCGGCGCGCTCGGAACGCCGCTGCCCATCATCCCCGGCACCGACTTCGCCGGCACTGTGGTCTCCGATGGTGACCACCTCGGCCAGGAGGTGTGGGGCAGTGGACCAGCGCTGGGCATGGCGCTGGGCGTGACACGAGCGGGAACCCATGCGCGTTTCGCTGTCATTCCCGAGACGTGGTTGTCCCGCAAGCCGGAGAGCCTGACGATGGCCGAAGCCGCCGCTGTCGGCCGCTCGCATTGGGCAGCCTGGGAGACGCTGATCAACATGATGGGGATCACGCCGGGCGAGACAATCCTGGTCACCGGCGGAGGCGGCACGGTCGGCAAGGCCGCCACCGCGATTGCTCGGTGGCGTGGCGCAGACGTGATCATCGCCGGCCGGCACAGGCCCGAGGGCACCGCGGAGTTCATCGATACCAGCACGACCGACATCCACACGGCGGTGCTCGAACTCACCGGGGGACGGGGTGTGGACCTGGTGCTCGACACGGTCGGCGGCGCTCAATTCGCGCCTGCCCTTCGAAGCCTGCGGTACGACGGGCGCCTGGTCGGGCTCCACGGGGGTACGGAGCCAGTCGAGGTCGACGTGAACGAGATCTACAACCGACAGCTGCACGTGACGGGACTCGCGACCGTGTTCCATGACGGGGCGCACGTCGCGGGCATCTTCGACCAACTCCGCCCGCTGTTCGACCGTGGCCTCCTTGTTCCCCCGGCCGTGAAGGCATGGCCACTGGAAGAGAGCGCCGAGGCATACCAAACCGTCATCGACGGCTCGGACGGAATCAAGCAGGTGCTCCTGCCGAGCCGCGACAAGGCGTAGGTAGGCTCCCGACCGCATGAGCGGCAGAGGAACCCGTCAGGAGGCGAGGTTCCTCTGCCGACCAGCCGGTCCGGCGCTCGAATAGCTTCTTCTCGCGGCGACGGGCAAGAAGAAGCCAGGAGCGAACCGGGACCGGATGCGGGTGGAGTTGGTGAGGTGCCCATCCACCGCTGATCGGCAGCAATCCGAGTCGTCGGCAGATATTTTCCGTGGCCGCGACAAAGGCGCTTTCGTCCTCCACCGGATCGTCGAGACAGGTGCTGGTCCGGACCGTCTGCGGAGACGAACCGTTCGACCGATGATCGTCTGTTGAAACGATCGCACTCCTGTCGGCCTCGAGTCCCCGAGGGTGACTGGTGCCTATTCCCCCTCGGTGGCGGCTTGCGCTGCTCCTTTCGCGCGGGCGGCACCGCCGTCTGACGGATGTGACTCGTTCCATCGCACCACGAAGACAGTGGGGTTAGTGCGATCGACAGTGACGGGCAGAGTGTCGGTGAAGGCGTGCGACGGTTTTTGGAGGACCTCGGCTTGTGTTCGGGGGACCCCGTCAGCCTCGACGTAGCCGGTGAGCATGGTCTGCATCGGTACGCGGCCCGGGTGCGGGAAATACTCGTCCACTTTCACAAACGTCCCGGGAACAGGGTCCGACATTCGTCTCAGCGTCAACCAGGTTCGCATTCCCATCGCCACTCCTTCGTCCGTCGTCGTGAAGCCACCCTAGCGAGGCATCGGCCACGGTCGGTGCCGGCTGCGCTCTCGCGGGAATCGGCTGGGTGCTCATGCCCGCACCACCGCCCCCGTCGTGATGGGCAGCGACATGCTGCGCCCACCGGTCATCTCCTGCAAAACCCGGAAGACCTGGCGACTGTAGCCCGACTCGTTGTCGTACCAGACGTAGAGGACGACATGCTCGGATCCATCGGCGATCGTCGCAAGGCCGTCGACGATGCCGGCGCGGCGGGACCCGAGGAAGTCGCTCGATACGACCTCGGGCGACTCGATGTAGTCGATCTGACGCCGGAGCTCGGAGGACAGCGACACCTCCCGCAGATAGGAGTTGATCTCCTCCTTGGACGCGGGCACGGAGAGCGTGAGGTGCAGGATCGCGAGCGAGACGTTCGGGGTCGGCACGCGGACGGCGTTGCCTGACAACTTCCCCGCCAATTCGGGCAACGCCTTTTCCGCCGCCTTCGCGGCTCCCGTGGCCGTGATCACCATGTTGAGGCCCGCGGCCCGACCGCGCCGGTCGCCGGGGTGGAAGTTGTCGACGAGGTTCTGGTCGTTCGTGAACGAGTGGACCGTCTCGACGTGCCCGTGCTGGATCCCGAACCGATCCAGCATCGCCTTCAGAACCGGCACGATCGCGTTCGTCGTGCAGGAGGCGGCGCTGACGAGGCGATCGTCACCGATCTGGTCGTGATTGATGCCGTGAACGATGTTCTTCAGCGCTCCCTTCCCGGGGGCGGTGAGCAGGACCCGCGAGACGCCCGGGCTGCGGAGGTGCTGCTCGAGCCCCTCGGCGTCACGCCAGCGGCCCGTGTTGTCGATGACGATCGCGTCCTGGATCCCGTGCGCGGCATAGTCGACGGACGCCGGGTCGTCGGAGTACAGGAACTGGATGAGCGTCCCGTTCGCCAGGATCGTCTCGCTCTCCTCGTCGACGGAGATCGTGCCCTCGAAGGGCCCGTGGATCGAATCCCGCCGCAGGAGACTGGCTCGCTTGACGAGGTCGCCCGGACCGTGGCGTTTGACCACGACCGCCCGCAGAGTGAGCGGTGATGCGGGGCCGGCCCGCTCGATCAGGATCCTGGCCAGCATGCGTCCGATCCGGCCGAACCCGTAGAGCACGACATCTTGAGACGGCGCTTCGTCGAGGGGTCCGACGTCGCCGCGGGCCAGGAACAGCTCATCGCGCAGGTACTCGGCCACAGAAGCGCCGGTGACATCGTCGCGATACCCGTGGGCGAGAACGGCCACGTCGACGGACGCGGGTGCGAGCTTCATCCCGTCCAGCGCCTTCAGAATAGCCAGCGTCTCGGTCACGGGAACCTCCGTCTCGTCGATCCGACGGGTGAAGCGGTGCGACTTGAGGATCGCGATGGGCGACTGCCCGAGGAGCGGCCGACCGTGAAGGGAGGTCACGACATCGTTGTGACGGTAAAGCCGCCCGATGATCGGGATCATCGCTTCGGCGGCCGCCATCTTGTCGGTCCAGGTCAGTTGGAGGGTCTCGCGCAGATCGTCGTCGGTCATGCCACCTGTGCCTCGGCCGTCTGCTCGTGGAGAGTGCTTCGGAGTCCGTACCGAATGGAGCGAAGAGTGTCGCGGAGGGCGCCGGGCAGGCGGTCGCCGAACGCCTCGAAGTAGTCCTCGGTCAGGTCGCACTCGTCTAGCCAGGACTCCTCATCGATCTCGAACAGCGCGTCGAGGGTGTCGCGGCTGAGGCCCAGGCCCTCGATGTCGAGATCGGAGGGCCGAGGGATCCGACCGATCGGCGTATCGATGGAACCCACCTTGTGCTCGACCCGGCGCACGATCCACTCCAGCACGCGCGCGTTCTCGCCGAAACCGGGCCAGAGGAACTCGCCGGCGCCCCCCTTGCGGAACCAGTTCACCTGGAAGATTGCCGGAGCCTTCCGTCCGAGTTGCTCGCCGAGAGCAAGCCAGTGCGACCAGTAGTCGGCCATGTTGTAGCCGCAGAAGGGCAGCATCGCGAAGGGGTCGCGGCGCAGCTCCCCCACGGTTCCCTCGGCAGCCGCGGTCTTCTCGGATGAGATGGTCGCGCCGATGAAGACCCCATGGCGCCAATCGCGGGCTTGAGCGACGAGCGGAACGTTCGTCGCCCGGCGTCCGCCGAAGAGGATCGCGTCGATCGGGAAGGATTCGTGGGCGTCGTCGGCGAGACTCGGGCACTGGTCGATCGACACGGTGAAGCGCGAGTTGGGATGGGCAGCCGGATGCTCCGAGGCGGGTGTCCAGTCGGCGCCCGTCCAGTCGATCAGGTGTTCGGGCGCCTCGGAGGTGAGTCCTTCCCACCACACGTCGCCGTCGTCGGTCAGCGCCACATTCGTGAAGATCGTGTTCGACCGGATCGTCTCGATCGCCGTGGGGTTGGTCGCTCGGCCGGTCCCCGGAGCGACCCCGAAGAATCCCGCCTCGGGATTGATCGCATGAAGCCGCCCGTCAGCGCCCGGCCTCAGCCAGGCGATGTCGTCACCGATGGTCTCGACCTTCCAGCCGGGAATGGTGGGCTGCAGCATCGCAAGATTCGTCTTGCCGCAGGCGGACGGGAACGCCGCCGCGACGTGGAAGGCGTGATTCTCCGGCGAGGTGATCTTGATCAGCAGCATGTGCTCGGCCAGCCAGCCCTCCTCGCGACCCATCACGGAGGCGATGCGGAGTGCGAAGCATTTCTTCGCGAGCAGCGCGTTGCCGCCGTAGCCGGACCCGTACGACCAGATCTCCCGGGTCTCCGGGAACTGCACGATGTACTTGTCGTCGTTCGAAGGCCAGGCGACGTCCGGGCGCGCGGATCCTGTGTCGGATTCGAGCGGGTAGCCGACACTGTGGACGGTCGCCACCCACGAGACGCCGGCGTCGATCTCGCGCAGCACGCGGCGGCCCAGTCGGGTCGTGAGGCCCATGCTCAGAACGACGTAGGCGGAGTCAGTGATCTCGACGCCGAGCTGCGTCAGCTCGCCACCCACGGGCCCCATCGAGAACGGCACGACGTACATCGTGCGCCCCCGCATGCTTCCGGCGAAGCGCTCGTTCAGCAGCGGCCGCATCTCGTTCGGGTCGCGCCAGAGGTTCGTCGGGCCAGCGTCTTCTTCGTGGACGGAGCAGGTGAATGTCCGGCTCTCGACCCGCGCCACATCCTTCACGTCGGTGCGCGCCAGGTAGCTGTTAGGTCGCAGGGCCGGGTTGAGCTCGATGAGCTTGCCCTCGTCGACGAGCTCGCGGGTGAGGCGCTCGGTTTCGGCGGGGGATCCGTCGCACCAGACGATGGCCGCGGGCTGGGTCAGGCGGGCGACATCTTCGACCCACGTCTCGAGCCGGACTCGCGGCGAACCGGGAACGACGTTCTCCGTCGTTCGGTAGGGACGATTGGGGTTCTTGATCATCAGCGATCTCCTGTCGTGGGGCTCGTTTCCCCTCGGTCCCTTCCAGCTTTGGGGAACGGGTCCGTTCTGTCGTCCGAACGTCATGGAAAGAATCGCTGATTTTTCGCTAGTGTCAACCTCATGACCGTCAACGTCGACACCGCCACGCTGGGGCACCGGATCCGGCACTTCCGCCAGGAACGCGGCCTCACCCTCGCCGAACTCGGCGCGACCCTCGAGCTCTCGACAAGCCAGCTCTCTTTGATGGAAAACGGCAAGCGCGAACCGCGCGTCTCCCTCCTCGGCACCATTGCCACGGCCCTGGGGGTGACGGTCGCCGATCTGCTCGAGAAGGAGGCACCGGATCCTCGATCCGCACTCGAACTCGAGATCGCCCGCTTCGAGGGCGGCCAACTCTTCGCCTCCCTCGGCGTTCCCGCGGTCAAGGTGACGGCCGGCACGCCGTCCTCGACGCTCGAGACGATCGCGGGTCTCTATCGAGAACTCCAGCGGCGAGCGCGCCTGGCCGTCGCGACGCCCGAGGAGGCACGACGGGCCAACACCGAGATCCGGATCCGGATGCGGGAACAGGCCAACTACATCCCCGAGATCGAGTCGATCGCCGAGGAGCGCGTCGCAGCGACCGGGCATGTCGGCGGCGCCCTGACGCACCGCGAGGTCGCGATCATGGCGGAGCAGCTGGGCTTCTCGCTCATCTACGTGAACGACCTCCCGCACTCCGCCAGGAGCGTCACCGACCTCGCCAACGGCCGGATCTACCTGCCGCCCGCGTCGATTCCCGGTGGGCACGGACTCCGTTCGATGGCGCTTCAGGGGATGGCGCACCGGATCCTGGGCCACGGTCGCCCCGCCGACTACGCCGAGTTCCTGCAGCAGCGCCTCGAGATCAACTACTTTGCCGCCTCCTGCCTCATGCCCCGGAACGCGGCCGTCCCTTTCCTCCAACAGGCCAAGCGCGACAAGAACCTCTCGGTGGAGGACTTCCGAGACGCCTTCGGCACCACCCAGGAGTCCGCTGCGCTGAGGCTGACGAACCTTGCGACATCACACCTCGACATGACGATGCACTTCTTGCGGATCAGCGACGACGGCGCGATCCAGAAGGGATACGAGAACGACGGACTCCCCCTCCCCGCCGACCCGACCGGCGCCATCGAGGGCCAGATCGTGTGCCGCCGCTGGAGCGCGCGCACCGCCTTCGACCGCGAGAATCGAACGACGGAGTTCTACCAGTACAACGACACACCGGTCGGCACCTTCTGGTGCGCGACGCAGACCGGCACGGTGCCGTCGGGCAGCTTCTCCATCACGACCGGGGTGCCGTTCAACCAGGCGAAGTGGTTCCGCGGGCGCGAGACCACTTCCCGCGGTGTTTCCACCTGCCCCGACGAGAACTGCTGCAAGCGCCCGAGCGACGACCTCGCCGAGCGCTGGAGCACGAACGCCTGGCCGAGCGCCCGCCTCCACGCCCACATCCTCTCCCCTCTGCCGACCGGCACCTTCCCCGGCATCGACGACTCCGAGGTCTTCACGTTCCTGGATCGTCACGCGGCGAGCGCCTGACGGTGAGGTCAGACGCAAACGACCCCCAGTGCTGGGGCGATTGTGAGTCGATCCGGGCCACAGGTCTCAAGACGTGACAGTGTGAAGCCATACGCTCAAGGGAAGTCAGGGGTGGCCGAATGGGTGAGGCCTATCGTGTGCTCGTCGTCGACGACGATGCCGATGTCGCGCTGTACACGCGAACCATTCTGGAACGCCGCGGCCGCTGCGTCGTCCGCGCGATCTCCGACCCCCGCCAGGCGCGGGCCGTCGTCAACGAGTTCGCGCCGGACGTCGTCGTGACCGACATCGAGATGCCCGGGCTGACCGGTCTCGAGTTGATCGCGCAGCTCCGGGCCGATCAGCCGGCTCTCCCGGTGGTCGTGATGACCGCGCACGTGTCCGTCGACTACGCCGTGGCGGCCCTCCGGTCGCAGGCCGACGAGTTCCTCACCAAGCCGATCGCGTCGGCCGAGCTTGTCGCCATCGTGACACGCCTGGCCGAAGACGGACGAGCGAAACGAGCCGAACTCAGGCCTCGCCAGTACGTGCTCGCCGTCGGCGCCCACCCCGACGATGTCGAGCTCGGAGTCGGTGGAACCTTGGCAGCCCACAGGGACGCCGGCGACTCGGTCGTCATCCTGACGCTGTCGCGCGGTGCCAGGGGAGGCGACGTCGGCAGCCGCGAGAACGAGTCACTGCGGTCGGCCGAACTGCTCGGGGCGCGACTCTTCCTCGAGGATCTTGTCGACACCGAGATCACCAGCAACGGCCGGACGATCGCCATCATCGAAGGCGTCATGAAGCAGGTCAATCCGTCGATCGTCTACACGCACAGCAATCACGATCGTCATCAGGATCACCGGGCGGTGCACGAGGCGACGATGGTCGCGGCACGCGCGATCCCGACCGTTGCCTGCTACCAGAGCCCGTCGGCCACGCTCGAGTATCATCCCTCGCGCTTCGTTTCGATCGACGGGTTCACCGACAAGAAGCTCGAATTGCTCGCCTGTTTCCAGTCGCAGGCGTCGATCCGCAAATATCTCGAACCGGATCTCGTCGTGGCGACGGCGCGCTACTGGTCTCGCTACTCCAGTGGCGGCGACCACTGCGAACCCCTTGAGCTGATCCGTCAGGCCGAGAATCTCGCTCTGCCAGGTCGCGCTGATTCGAGCGTCTCACGACCCGACGCCAGCGCCGCACGCTCGGAGCGGACTGCATGAGCCGCGTCCTCGTGACCGGCGCCGGCGGACCAGCCGGCGTCGCCGTGATCCGATCTCTGCTGAAGCGCGCCGACGTCGAAGTCCTCGCCTCCGACATGGACGGCTGGGCCAGCGGGCTCTACCTCGTCGAGCCGACGCACCGCAGGCTCCTCCAGCCGGGTCTCTCCGACACGTTCGTCGACGACATCATCCGGATCGTGCGCGAAGACGACATCGACGTCGTCATCTCCACGGTCGACGTCGAGCTCGAACCGCTGGCCGCCCGACGTTCCGAGCTCGGCGCCGCACTCGCCGCACCCTCGGCCGAAACCCTCGCTGTCACGCTCGACAAGTGGCTCCTCGCCGAACGCTGCACCCCCTTCGCGCGCGTCCCCACGACCCTCCTCCTCGATGCCGACGGTGTCGCGGCCGACTGGACTTTCCCGGTGATCGTCAAACCCCGGCGAGGCGCAGGATCCAGGGGTGTCCGGCTGGTCCACGACCGGCACGCCCTCGAGGCGATCCCCTTCGATGTCGCGCTCCTGATCCAGGAGCACCTCCCCGGCGAGGAGTTCTCCGTCGATGTCCTCGCGGACGCCTCGGGTGCGGTCGTCGCCGCGGTGCCCCGCGTGCGTGCGCGGGTGGACTCCGGTGTCGCGATCGCGGGGCTCACCCGGCACGACGACGCTCTCGAGGAGACCGCGGCTGCGGTCGCTCGCGCCATCGGGTTGACCGGGGTGGCCAACGTGCAGCTGCGTTACGACGTCAATGGCGTGCCCGCGCTCCTCGAGGTGAATCCTCGATTCCCAGGAGCAATGCCCCTGACGATCGCCGCCGGTGTCGACATGCCCTCGCTCGCCCTCGACCTGGCGCTCGGGCTCGACCTGCCCGCGAAGGTGCCGTTCCGGGAGGTCGCGAACGTTCGCTACCTGGAGGACGTCTTCGTGGATCCGTCCGAGGTTCTCGTCTCGGAGTTCGCGGGGCACGAGGAGGAGCCGGAGGAATGACCGACGCGCCCGCCGTAGCTGACATCCTCAGGGGCGATTGGCACATCCACTCGACGTTCTCCGACGACGCGCGCAGCACCCTGGCCCAGAACCTCGACGCGGCCCGCCGCGCGCAGCTCACCGAGATCCGTCTGATCGATCACGTGCGCCGGTCGACGACCTGGGTTCCTGACTACCTGGCTGCCGTGCGTGCACTCCCCCGTGCATCGGGGTTGACCGTTCACACCGGAGTCGAGGCGAAGATTCTCGATGCCAGTGGTGCGCTCGACGTGCCCGACGACCTCCTCGTCGGAGGGGCCGGCGTCGATGCGGTGGTCATCGCCGACCACCAGTTTCCCGGAACCGACGGCGCCTGGAGCCCGGACGAGACGCGTCGTCGCGTTCACGACGGCCTCGCCGCTCCGGACGCCCTCGACCTGCTGATCGGAGCCCTCGTGTCGGCGATGCACTCCGTCGACTCGGCGCAGCTTGCGCACTGCTTCTCGATCCTGCCCAAGGTGGGTCTAGGCGAAGACGACCTCGGCGACGACCATCTCCGGGCGTGGGCTCGCGCGGCGGCTGAGACGGGCACGCTCATCGAGGTCAACGAGAAATGGGGCTGCCCGGGCCCCCGTGCACTCCGTGCCGCCATCTCGGCGGGCGCCCGGCTCGTCGCCTCGACCGACAGCCACGAGGCCTCGGAGATCGGCAGGTACAGCGTCGTCCGGACGCTGCTCGAGGAGACGGTCGCCTCGTGAGTGTCCTGGGCGTCCTTTCTGTCGCGCTGCAGATTGTTCTGGTCCTGCTGGTGGCAACCGGCGGGGTCCCCGTACTCGCCGGGGCGCTCTCCTTCGCGGCCACGCCCCTTCACGCCGTGAAGAACCACTACGGCAAGGCCCGGCCGTACCTCCCCCGTGTCGCCGTCGTTGTTCCCGCCTGGAACGAGGGCGCCGTCATTGGCGCCTCGATCGAACGACTGATGACCCTCGACTACCCGCGCGACTCCATCCGGGTCTATGTGGTGGACGATGCGAGCACCGACGACACCCCGGACGTCATCCTCGCCAAGGCCGCCCTCTACCCCGGTTCGGTCTTCCACCTGCGCCGCGACAAGGGTGGCGAGGGCAAGGCTCACACGCTCAACCACGGGATCACGACGATCCTCGAGGACGACTGGATGGAGGCGCTGCTCGTGATGGATGCAGACGTCATCTACCTGCCCGACTCCCTTCGCAAGATGACCAGGCACCTTGCCGATCCGAAGGTCGGCGCGGTCTCCGCCTACATTCGGGAAGGGTCCGCCGACAAGAACTACCTCACGCGCTTCATCGGATTCGAGTACGTCCTGTCCCAACCGGCTGCCCGGCGCGCGCAGAACGTCCTCGGCGCGCAAGCCTGCCTTGCCGGCGGTGCTCAGTTGCACAGCCGGGAGAACCTGATGGCGATCGGTGGTCGCGTCGACACGTCATCGCTCGCGGAAGACACAATCACGACCTTCGAGACGCAGCTGAAGGGCCGTCAGGTCGTCTTCGAGTCCCTCGCCATCGTGCTGGCCGAAGAACCTGGCACGATCGAGGCGCTGTGGAAACAACGCCTTCGTTGGGCACGGGGCAACGTGTCGGTCACCGCCCGCTATAAGAAAATCTGGTTCCGACCCTCGAAGGTCCACAACCTCGGATCCTGGCCCTTCGGCATCGTCTGGTTCAGCCTCTGGCTCCTCCCGATCGCCATGGTCACCTCATCGGCCGGGCTCCTCGGTCTGCTCCTCGTCCACAGTGAAATTGCAGTGGTCCTCTTCCGGGCGCTCTGGATCTTTGCGGCCGTCGTCTTCATCTTCACGTTGGCCCTCGGAGCCCAACTCGATCCGAAGATCTCCTCACGTGCCAGGATCGAAGTCATCACGTTCCCAGGCCTCATCTCGGTCTTCGTCATGGTGACAGCGCTGTTCCCCAAGCTGACCGAAGTCGACCTGCCCGCGGCCTTCCACCAGCACCTGACACCGGGAGGGGAGTTCGTGGCCACGATCGCGATCTACATCTGGATCCCGTTTTCGATGCTGGGCGCCTATCTGGCCAGACGCGTCGAAAAAACCTGGTTAGGCCCCGTTCTCGCCCCGGTACTGATCTACTTGGTCGGGTACGGATCGCTCCTGTGCGCAATCACCTTTGATTCGTACATCAAAGAACTTCTTCACGCTGAAGCCAAGTGGGACAAAACAGAAAAGGTCGGTCGGGTGGCCGCATGACTCGCACACATCGCCACACACATCGAGCGACCGAAGCGGCCGCTCCCCCGGCCGACCCCAAGGATCCCGGGAACGCTTTCCTGTGGGCCGAGATCAGGGCCGATCGGCGGGGCGAGTGGATCCTCCTCCCCAAAGCCGTGGCCGCTCTCGTTTTCATCGCCGTGATCGTCGTCATCCGTCAGGCGTTCTTCGTATGAAGGGCACAGTCGCCACCGACATTCGCGTCCTCGTCGTCGAGGACAGCGACGACCACCGGGGTCTCCTCAAGGTGTACTTCGAGAAAGCGGGTTGCATCGTCGAGGCAGCCGCAACGGCCGAGGAAGCCATCGTCGCCTACGCCGACCGGACACCGGAACTCGCGGTGATCGACCTGGTACTGCCGGGCATGGACGGATGGGAACTCATCAAGCATCTGCAGCGCGACGTCCCGACCTGTGCGATCGCGGTGACCAGCGTCCTCGACCCGTGGCGCTTCCCGATCGTTCACGCCACCCTCCCGAAGCCGTTCACCCGGGCAGATGTTCTTCAGGTGCTCGAAGACACGGTTCCTCGATGGGAGAGACTATGACCGCACGCGTTGTCATCGCCGACGACGACGCCGACATCCGCGGTCTGATCCGGATCTCGTGCGTCAAGGCGGGCATGGAGATCGTGGCGGAGGTCGGCGACGGCACATCCGCCCTCGAGGCAGTCGCCCGTGACCGCCCGGATCTCGTCATCCTCGACGTCTCGATGCCGAAGATGTCGGGGCTTGAGGTCTGTCGACACGTTCGGGAGCGGGCCGAACTGGATGACGTCCGGATCCTGCTGCTCTCGGCCTCGGTCGACGAGAACGCCATCCGGCTCGGGCTCGCGGCCGGCGCGTCGGCGTACCTGGCGAAGCCGTTCAGCCCGCGCGAGCTGGTGGCGAGCATCGTCGAGCAGGTGGGAACTCAACGCTGATGCGCAGGTACCGGCAACTCCTGAACGCGTTGAGCGCCGAGCATCCCTCACCGAACCTCAAGCAGCTTCCGACAGTCTTCGCTTTCCTGGTTTCCCTGGTCCTTTTGGCGTCCGTGAACGGGATCCAGGTCACCAACGCGCCGTTCCTCGTGGGCGGCATCGCCGGCATCGCCGTCGC
>JAODMX010000371.1 GCA_025464735.1 Frondihabitans sp.
CTCGAGTCGGTCGTCGATCGTTCATGCGTCACCCTCTCACGTCGCCGCCAGTTTTCTCAACAGCAAGGTCGCCGCTGAAACGGCCGAAACGTTCCAAGGCACACGTTTCGGGGAGATAGCATCGCGAGCAGTAAATAGCCCGGCAGCCACCTGGAGGTACATCATGACCGCCGACAACCTGAACCAGACCCGATACTTTCAAGTGGAATTCCTGCACTAGACAGCAACCGCCGCGTTATCTGGCCCACTAGAACTTGGAGACACTTTTGATCTCGACAGTTTCAGCTCGTCCCCGAGTTAGGGCCGGCCGCTTCGATGCGCCTGAGCTGACTGACCAACTGAGGACTGTTACGTGTGGGTAGTCGACTTGATCGAGGCACTGTTGGATCAAGTCGCAAGGGCCTCGAAGGAGCGTAAGAAGTTGAGAGCGGCCCGGGCGAAGGGCGATAGCTCAGCGGTTCTGGAAAGCCGCGCCCGGATCACTTCGATGTGGATTGTCTTTGGTCTGGTGTTCGTTGCTCTCGCAACGTTCATAATCATCGAGTATTTGACAACCCAATAGGTGCCTGAAGTTCCGCACTTTTCAGCTACTCGGTGGTCGAGACTTGCTCTCTCGATGAATGGGAGCGATCGTTCGTCGCAGTGATCTTTGGATCGGGATGAGGCCATTGAGCGATGCGATTGGCTGCGACACCTCTGGCGAGTCAAACGCTCATTCCTGAGCACGGAGTGGCCTCGAAGGTCCTACCGCAATGGCCCGCGATTGCACGCCCCGAAGACGAACGTCAATCGGGAATGCCGTTCGGTGGTCGAAATTGGCAGTTCCACCAGTTTTCGGACGAGAACAGCAGGTCTCCTCGCGGCTTTTCTTCGACCGTCAGGCCAGGCATTGGCCCTGGCCGTTTCGTGGTGACTTCGACGGGGTCTTGGTCTGACCTTAGCCAGACGAGTAGGGAGTCGTGCTTGTAGAGAGCCGTGCCCGGTTATGGTTTCTGGTTGGTGATGACAAACACACCGGGCCACGCCAGTGCGCCGATCGGCGGGCCGTCTGGATCAGGGTTCGCGAGCGTAACGCCCGCCTCCTGGGCAACCTCCGGACGCGAAGATCATGCCGATGGCGTTTGGGACGGTGACGCGATCAGCAGCTCGAGACTCAGGAGCAGCCATGCCGCATGTCCTCTCGCTCGAAGGAATCCATCGTCCTCCCTGAGCGAGAGGGACCTCAACGGGAAGGTTACCGCGCGGTGTAACGTTTGGCGGCATGCCGGACATGTCCTCAAGTAACGAGCACCCGCTCGTTCAGGTGAGGAGAACCCCATGTTGACCGATGATGAACTCGACGTTCGCCTGAACCTCGCCGACCCGGTGCGGAGCGTCGTGCTTTCTACCGACGCCCTTCGCGAGCTGACTGCCGCGACTCGACGTGCCTCTCGCCGGCGGCGTGGTTGGCGAATCGGCATCTCGGTCGGGGCGCTTGCCGCGGTGATTCTCGGCGGTGCGGTAGCGGCTCCCGCGGTCGGCGTTCGATACATCGCCGAGACGCTCTGGCATCCGGCCATCGGCGGCGAAATCAGATCGAACAGCGAGTGGATCGACACGTCGGCTTCGGATGCGGCCGCAGGCGGATCCGAAGTGGATACCCCTGCCGCCTGGCCTGACCCGGGAGCAAGAGATCGTCGCGGTCTCGAAGAGCTTCACGGACAATCCGGGGCTTACGCAGGCATCCAATATCCGGCGAAGCTATGAGGCCGCGGCCTACTGTGCGTGGATCGGGAGCTGGGAGAACGCGCACGAGGCAGGTAACTCCACCGCTGAGAGCGCTGCCGCGAAGGTCATGCACCAGGCGACGAAGTGGCCGGATATCGTCGCGAGCGATGGTGGTGGCATCGTCTCGCACATGAAGAAGTCCGCCAATGCTGTGGATACCGGTGACGCGAAGGCTGTCGCGTTCGAGGCACAAATCGGCGATTGCGTTGACTTTCCGAGGCCGGCGAAGTGAGCGCGTCGGATATGAGCGGGACGGAATTGAGCGCGACAAAGGTGGGCGCAACGCAATCGCCCAGCGTGGAGTCCATCCTTGCGACCGGTCTCACGCGTGATCTCCTCGCCTATTTCCTGCGCCGGCTGGATGATCGCGAGGATGCCGCCGACTGCCTTTCCGAGACTCTGCTGGTTCTCTGGCGTCGGCGCCGTGCTCTCCCTGGTGACGCTGACGGCGCCCGAGCCTGGGCCTTCGGAACTGCGAAACGCGTGTTGGCGAACCAGCGGCGGGGACGCATCCGTCACTCGACGCTCACGGATCGGCTGCGCGCGGAACTCGCGATCGCTCCCGTGGCGGATGGCCCCGCGCTCGAAGTTCGCGAGGCTCTGGCGGCGTTGGCGGAGGATGATCGCGAGCTCATGATTCTGATCGCCTGGGACGGCTTCGGTGTCGCCGAGGCCGGCGCACTGCTCGGACTCAAGCCGGACGCATCCCGGGTTCGCTACTACCGGGCACGGATTCGATTGCGGGAATTATTGGCGTGAACCTCCCCGGGGCCTAACGCGTTGGCAACGTTGACCGGTCACTTAGCGGAAGCCGAACCTTGGGTTATCGAGAGTCTCGCCGGCCTAATGCACACCGCGTCGCTGGCGCGCTAACTTGGGGGCAACTCAACTTTTCTGTGAACTTAATGCGTGGAATCGAGCAATAGCTGTTGTGAGTACAGACGGCGAGATCATTCGACAGTCGCGGGAAGCGCCGGCGGCGTTCGCGGGGCTCTTCGACCGGCACGCCGCCGCCATTCACCGTTACGCCGCCAGACGTATCGCTGAGGGAGCAGACGACATCATGTCCGAAACATTTCTCGTTGCTTTCGAGAAACGACTGTCATTCGATGAGTCGAAGGACGACGCGCTTCCCTGGCTGTATGGCATATCAACCGTGTTATTGAACCGGCACCGGCGGCAGGAAGCGGTGGCATGGCGAGGACTCGTTGCTGATGCATCAGCTGCGCGAACCCATCCGACGGATGACGCGGACGAGAAGCTCGATGCCGACCGGGCTATCGGCAAGCTCGCTGCCGCGATCCACCGAATGAGGCCGCGCGACCGTAATGCTCTGCTTTTGTACGCATGGGGCGATCTCGACTACGCGGGTATCGCGGAGGCAATGGACATTCCCGTCGGAACGGTCCGCTCACGAATCAACCGAGCTCGGCGCCAGCTGCGCCATTCAATAGGTCAGGGATCCCTGATCGAGGAGGTGGAAAATGGACGAGATAACGCTGCTGCACAGCGTTTGTGACGATGTCGCCGGCCCAACCGAACAGGCGCTCGATCGTGGTCGGGCGGCCCTGCTGGACGTCGCCAATGCAGGACCATCGTCAACGTCGGCATTGCGACGTCGCTGGAGTCCACGCAAGCGCTGGTCGGTATTTGGTGTTGTGGTGATCGCGTCCGCGGCGGTGGTCACCGGCTTTGCAGCGGCATCCGCAGCACCACAGCCGAACCCTGCTGACTGGTCGTTATCCCCCACCCAGATAGCTCTGGCACGTCAAGCATTGATGCTCACCGCGACACAGATGGCCCCCGCAGGTGCAATAGGAGCACCGGGAAGGATCACTGGCGCTTGGCCCTCGAACCTCACCGACGGCACCGCATTCGGAACAGATCGTGGTGCCGCAAACGCTGCCATGGGAGAGGCCGGAGCCGTAACCGGGGCGGATGCGACACATCAGGTCATCTGCGTGGAAGCGCACGGGCACTTCTCGACCGCTAGCTTGCCGCACCCGCAAGGTACGCAACCGCAAACATATACATATGCCGTGACCTGTTTTGACCCGACCACCGCCAAGGTCACGGACACCGGATATACCAACAGCACGGTGCGTGGAACCTTCAACAGTCGCACGAAGCTCAACATCACCAACGCGATCACGCACACGGTGAAATGAGCACCCGGTTCCCGCCATACACAAGGCCAGGAGCGCCTCTAAGACACCACTTGCGGGCGGCGCGAGCTGACATCAGCGCAAGCATCGCCTCGAAATTCGAGGAAATCGTGTACCCGCGAAGATCGAAATTCACTCCAACTGAACGGCATTGCAGTTAGGGCGTCAATCGGACGGTTCGAAAGCCGATGGCTCACCGCGAACCCCGTCGAGGTGCGCGACTCGCGCGGGGCGTGATCCCTGCCAGCGACAAGCGTCTCGCGTCGTCGGCGAGGTACATGCACGCCTTCAGTCTCGTCGGCGCGGCGTGCGTGGTCGTGTCACCACTGATCTGTGCGGTTGGTGATCGTGTAGTTAGCGAATTAATTGCAGCACATCGACGACGAGCGATGAATACGCCGGGATAGTTGCCGGGGTAAGGGCGCGCTCGATGGACGGACCTCATAAGGGCACTTGCCTGCAAAGCGCGGGTTGCGACGGCCCGCGTTGGCTGTTCACGCCCGCAAGACCCGCCCGAGAGGAATTCGCAGTTATGCACCTCTTATGCAACATCGGTTTGGCG
>JAODMX010000393.1 GCA_025464735.1 Frondihabitans sp.
GGGCGCCACCGGCGTCGTTGATGACTTCTGCGACTCGTTTCATAGGTCGATAGTTGCGGATGTCGTGAGACGAAGAACCTGGGCAATCCAATCTGTGGAGAACTCCGTGCGCGCGGTCGCCTGGGGAGGAGTGGAGGCATGCGGTGTCCACCGTTGGAGGTTCAGGAGATGTGCCGTGGCGGCCTTCGGGTTCCCGCCACGAGCGTGAGTCCGGCGGCAGCTTTCCTGAGCCAGCAGCAACGGGGCCCTCAGGTGACGGGGTACCGGCCGGGCGGGCTGCCAGGGCAGCGCCAGGCGCGCCGGCGGTTCCCCCTCGCGCCGCGCCGGCGTCCTCAGTTCAGGAGTCGTGCACGAGGAAGCGTCGCTCCCCGCACGCTGGCCCGGCGCTACGCGCAGATTCCCTGAAATCGCACCCCCGAACCACCCCGAAGCCGCCGCTAACCTACGAGTGCTCCACGTGCTCGTGCGCCGCATGAGTTGCGGGTTCGAGCTGAAACGTGGAGTGCTCGATCGGAACGCTGAAGTGCTCCAGCACGCAGGCCTGGAGATCGTCGAGGATCCGGGGGGCATGGCCGTCCTCGAAGCACCCCTGCTCGACGACGACGTGCGCCGAGAGGATCGGCAGCCCGGTGGCGATCTGCGATGCGTGCAGGTCGTGGATGCCCTGCACGTGCGGAAGCAGAAGCATGTGGGCGCGGACGTCGTCGAGGTCGAGCCCGCGCGGGGTCGATTCGAGCAGCACGCCGGTCGTCTCGCGGAGGAGTGCGACCGTGCGGGGCACGATCAGGACCGAGATCACCATTCCGGCGAGGGCGTCCGCCCTGACCCAGCCTGTCGTCAGGATCACGATGGCGCCGATGATGACGGCCACCGACCCGAGAGCGTCGTTGACGACCTCCAGGAACGCGGCACGCATGTTCAGGTTGGCGGAGCGGCCCGACGTCAGCACCGCGATGGAGGCGATGTTGCCGACGAGTCCGATGATGCCGAAGACGAGCAGCGACCCCGACGGCACGTCCGGTGGTGCGAAGAGGCGCTGGATTCCGGTGACGAACGCGTAGATGCCCACGGCGAGAAGCACGGTCGCCTGCCCCAGGGCGGCGAGAACCTCGGCGCGCTGGAAACCCCACGTGCGACGGGAGGTGGCCGGGCGTGTGATGAGAGACGCAGCCACCAGGGCCGCGGTGAGGCCACCGACGTCGGTCAGCATGTGCCCCGCGTCGACCAGCAGTGCGAGGCTGTTGGTGAGTGCCGCGCCGACGATCTCGGCGACGAGAATCAGCGCGGTGATGCCGAGAGCGACGCCCAGCCGGGTGCGTGAGGAGGCGGCGGAGCCGTGGTCGTGTGACACGCGTCAGACCTCGGTGCCCCGGGGCACAGGGATCGTGCGACCCACCCCGTGCACCAGATCGAGCACCTGGCGCAGCGCGTGGGCGTCGACCTGGCCGGGCGCGCTCGCCCGGCCGAGGGAACCGAAAGTGGCGACACTTCCGAAGGTCTCGCCGGCGAGCCGGCTGACCACGCCCAAGGGGCCCATGGCCATCGTGATCGCGGGCCTCGTGGCTTTCGTACGGACGAATTCGTCCGTGGCGTGCAGCAACGTCAGGACGTCACGAGGCGATTGCGGCATGACGGCGATCTTCACAACGTCGGCTCCGAGGTCTTGTTGCAGCGTCAACCGTGCCACGATCTGTTCGCGCGACGGCGTGCGTTCGAAGTCGTGCGACGACATGATCACCGTTGCTCCCCTCGCGTGGCAGCCGTTGACGATCCGCTCGAGGGATCCGAGTTCGGTGAACATCTCGACGTCGATCGCGTCGACGGTGCCGCTTGACGCGGCCAGGAGCAGCAGCGCCTCGTATCCGTCGGCGTCGATCTCCCTCATCCCGCCCTCGGATTTCGAACGGAAGGTGAAGAGCAGAGGAGTCGAATCAGGAAGCGCCTCGCGGGTGGTCTCGAGGGCCCTGAGTACGGTGTCGTCGTCGTCGACCTCGTCGAAGTGGTCGATTCGGAGTTCGACGAGGTCTGCGACGGTGAAATCCAGTTCGGCCGCCTCCACGCCGAGCCTGGTGAGGGACTCACTCGTCAAGGGCACGATGATCTTGGGGCGGCCTGAGCCGAGTTCCAATCCGCGGAGCCGCACGGGGCGGAAGGTCTCGGTCACGGCTTCGACATTACTCGGTGGCTTGTCCAGGCTGTGGCGGGTCGGCCAGCCCGACGGCCGCTCGAAGGGCGGAACGAAGGCGGGACTCGTCGGGCAGCGCGTCGTCTTGCGCGCGACCGCTGAAGAGCCGGATCTGCCCGATCGCCTGCTCGAGCAGCATGTCGAGGCCGCTCACAGTGCGCCCGCCGAGCCTTTCCCATGCCGAAGCGAGGGAGCTCGGCCAGGGATCGTAGGCGACATCCAGCAGAACCGAGTGGGGCGACTCGGGGGCGATCACGGGCAGCCTGATTCCGCCGGGAAGAGTGCTGATGACGAAGGCGAACGCGGGGGCATCGTCGAGCGAGTCAAGAGGGAGGACCTCCAGCCGGACACCGAGGGTTTCGGCCAGCGCCGTCAGCTCGCCGGCTTTGGCCGGGTTCCGGAGGTAGAGCGAGACCTCGGTCGACTCCAACTCGGCGGCCGCGGCGAGCGCGGAGGCGGCCGTCGCTCCTCCTCCGAGAATCGCGGCACGCTCCTGCCGCACGTCGTGGCGCGACTGGATGGCGCGCACGATCCCGTCGACATCGGTGTTATACCCGGCGAGGTGTCGAACTCCGGAAGGCGCCGAGATCACCACGGTGTTCGCCACCCCGAGGCGATCGACGAGGGCCGATGAGGAGTTGAGCAGGGGGATGACCTCGCGCTTGAGCGGCATCGTCAGGCTCAGCCCAAGCCACCGTTCGTCGAGCTCAAGGCCGTCGAGGAAACCGGACAGCCCACCCGAGGCGACCTCCGCGCGGCCGTACTCGTAGGGCAGCGCGAGGATCTCGTAGGCCGTCCGGTGCAGCACGGGCGAAAGCGAGTGCGCGATCGGCGAGCCAAGAACGGCGAGGCTGCGTCGCTCAGTTCCGGGGGAGTGGACTGCGGGCACGGGATCCTCCGGACGCTGATGGGGAACCAGTTTATCGCCCCTAGCGTCCTGAATCCGGAACAACTCGACTCGGATCCGTGCCAGCCGGTCAGCTGCGCAGGACCGCCGCCATACGGCTGAGGGCACGCTTTGCCTCGGGGGTCCAGGGCGCGCCGGGGAACACGTGGAAGCCGCCACGGGTGAGACGCAACTCGGCCTGACCGCCCGCGCGCAGGATCCTGCGGGTCAACTCCTTAGCGTCGGCCACGAAGATGTCGCGGTCGCCCTGGTACGTGTGCACCGGTGGCAGCCCTTTGAGGTCGCCGTAGAGCGGGCTGATCAGGGGATCGCGGACGTCCAGGGCACCCGCCCAGAGACGCCCAGCCTCGACCAATCCCGGGACTGCGAGCATGCGGTCCTGTGGGGCGACCTCCGCGATCCCGGGATTGCTCATGGTCACGTCGACCCAGGGGGAGATGAGCACGAGCGCCCGGGGGAGGATCTTGTCGGCGTCCCGGTAGCGGAGAGCCTGACCCAGGGCGAGTCCTCCGCCGGCGGAGTCGCCGCCGAGGAAGATGCGCGTGCCGTGGGCCGCCAGGGCCTCCCGGTAGACGCGGTCGAGCAGTTCGTAGGTCTCATCTGCGGTGTGCTCGGGCGCCAGCGGGTAGAGCGGCACGTCGACACTCACCCCCGCCTGCTCGATGAGGGTCGCGAGGATGCCCCAATGGGGCGCGATCAGCGGGAACGTGTAGGCGCCGCCGTGGGTGTAAATCAGGTGGCCGGACGGGGCGGTGTGTCGGGGAATCAGGTGCACGACCGTCTGCTCGTTGACGGTGCTCGTGGTCACCTCGGCGACGCGCTCCAGGGCCGAAGTGACGGGCGCGTCCGGCCCGCGCTTGGCAATGGCGCGCTGGAGCGTCTCGACGGACTCAGTGGAACGCGGACGAAAGCGGAGCAGACCACGAGTCACGGCCATCCGAATCGACATGGCCAGACACTACCGCTGGTTGTGGCGGTCGATGTGGCAAAATAATTGGGTCAAAGTGACATTATGGGTTAGAGTCGTGGTGACCTTAACTCCCGAGAAAGCTGACCCATGGCCGAGACGCCGCAGCTGTCGCACACTGTGCACCCGTTGCACCCGCAGGAGTCACCCGCGCTCGCGGTATCGACCGTGATCTTCTCGCTCATGGAGTCCGACACGACGGGGCGCATGGCCCTGCACATCCCGCTCGTGCGGCGGATCAGGCAGCCTTTTCAGGGATCCTGGGCTCTCCCGGGTGGCCCACTCGGGCTCGACGAGGAGCTCGGTGAGGCCGCGCGGCGTCATCTGCTCGCCACGACGGCGCTTTCGCCCACGTACCTCGAGCAGCTTTACGCCTTCGGCTCGCGCGCCCGGTCGCTCGACGAACGAGTCGTATCGATCGTCTACTGGGCTCTCGTCTCGGCGCTGAATCCCGCCACCGGCGCCGGATCCCAACTGGTCACCGGCGACCCCAACGTCTGCTGGTTCGACGCCGACGCCATGCCTGATCTTGCCTTCGACCACAAGACGATCGTCGACTACGCCCTCTGGCGGCTCCGCACGAAGATGGAGTACAGCCGGATCGCCCACGCCTTCGTCGGCGACACATTCACTCTCGCGCAGCTCCGCGAAGTGCACGAGGCGGTTCTCGGGCGCGAGCTCGATCCCGCCAACTTCCGCCGGATGATCGAATCGAGCGACGCCGTGGTGCCGACGGGGGAGTTCCTCACTGGTACGCCGCATCGGCCGCCGCGCCTCTACCGCTACAACACCGCGACGGGGTTCACCGACGCGAATCCACTCGGTCTGCTCTGACACCTGAAATCCGACACCCCTTCCTGAAAGCTGCCCCATGACCTCCGTCGACACCACGATCCGCCGCATCACGAACGGCCAGGCTCCTGGCGAGGTGTGCGCCACCGACCTCGTCCGCGAGCCGTGGAACTTCGACACCGGCCTGCCCAGCTACGGCCCCGGTTCATCGATGTTCGATGCCATCCCCGCCCGTGCACCGGTGCAAGGGGAGATCCCGTTGACGTATCGGGAGGCATCGCCCGACGAACTTCACCGCCGGATCCTGGCCGCCCGCGAAATACTCGGCGACCGGGTCCTGATGCTGGGCCACTTCTACCAGCGGGACGAGGTCGTGCAGTATGCCGACTACGTGGGCGACTCGTTCCAGCTGGCCGTCAAGGCGAAGGCGTCACCGAAGGCCGAGGCGATCGTCTTCTGCGGAGTCCACTTCATGGCAGAAACGGCCGATCTGCTCTCGACTCCTGAGCAGGCCGTGATCCTGCCCAACCTGGCTGCCGGCTGCTCGATGGCCGACATGGCCGATATCGACAGCGTCGAGGCAGCGTGGGAGCAGCTCGAAAGCGTCTACGGCGACCTCACCGCGATCGACGACGAGGGCAAGGTGCCGGTGATCCCGGTCACCTACATGAACTCGTCCGCCGACCTCAAGGGCTTCTGCGGGCGCCACGGTGGCATCGTCTGCACCTCGTCGAACGCGTCGACCGTCCTGGAGTGGGCGTTCGCTCGGGGGCAGCGCGTGCTGTTCTTTCCCGACCAGCACCTCGGCCGCAACACGGCGAAGGCAATGGGAGTGCCGCTCACGCGGATGCCGATGTGGAACCCCCGCAAGCCTCTCGGTGGTTCGAGCCACGCCGACCTCGACGACGCCAAGGTGATCCTCTGGCACGGTTTCTGCTCCGTGCACAAGCGCTTCACCGTTGATCAGATCGAAGCGGCCCGCAGGGAGTACCCCGACGTCCACGTGATCGTGCACCCGGAGTGTCCGATGCCCGTCGTCGACGCCGCGGATTCGGCCGGCTCCACCGACTTCATCGTGAAGGCAATTCAG
>JAODMX010000424.1 GCA_025464735.1 Frondihabitans sp.
GATCTCCATCGTCCCTGCCATGTGCGCCATCTGGTACTCCATCGCGTGCTGCCTGTCGGCGAAGTAGGCCTCCTTCTTGGCCTGCGCTTCCGCCATCGTCTCGCCCAGGATCGGCTGGATCACCGGATAGATCTTGATCTCGTCGGGATCGCGCCCGATCGCCGTCGCCCGGGCGCGAATGTCGTCGCGGTACTCCTTGGCGCCCTGGACCCCGTGGGGGATTGTCAGAATCACATCGGAGTTGGCCGCCGCGAAGGCCCGGCCCTTGGGCGACGAGCCGGCCTGGCAGAACACGGGCTTGCCGCCGGGGCCCGCGGGGAGGTTGAGCGGGCCGCGCGACCGGTAGAAGCGGCCGTCGTGGTTGATCTCGTGCACCTTGGTGTGGTCGGCGTAGTAGCCCGTCTCCGGATCCGCGACGATCGCGTCGGGCTCCCACGACTGCCACAGGGCGTTCACGACATCGAGGAACTCCTGCGCCATCTCGTAGCGCAGATCGTGCTCGGGGAGCTTTTCGAGGCCGTAGTTCTGTGCCGCGAGGTCTTCGGAGGAGGTGACGATGTTCCAACCGATCCGGCCCTCGGTGATGTTGTTGAGGGTCGCGAACTGCCGCGCCAGATGCCACGGGTTGTAGAACGTGGTCGAGGCGGTGCAGATGATGCCGATGTGCTCGGTGGCCTGGGCCAGCATGGATGCGGTGACCACGGGATCCATCTTGGGTGCGTACACGGCGTGCTTGAGTTCCATCTCGGTGCTGCCGCCGAGCGAGTTGGGCACCATCAGCGAGTCCTCGATCATGATGAAGTCCATCGAGGCCCGTTCCATGGCGCGGACCATGTCGACGTAGTACCGGCCGCTGAGGAACTCGTCGATGGGGTCGTTGCCGCGAGAGGCGGTGCGCCAGTTGGGCGCGGTGAGATTTGCGAACCAGCCGAGGCCGAAGGGAGCTGCAGACATGGTCGTCAGTCAACGGCACCGCGGTTTCCACGCCGCAACGCTCGCTTTACGCTGTCGTTGCGCCGGAATACTGCGCTGACTCCTGGGTTAGATTAGTATGCAAACGCATAGAAATGGGGAGCCCATGGCCACCGCAACCAACCCGGACCGCGTCGTACCCGAGATCGACCCGTCCACCATCGAGCTCGGCCTCGACACCTTCGGCGACGTCACCGAGCCACTCTCGGGCAGCCCACTCGGTGGAGATCCTCTCAGCCACGCGCAGGCCATCCGCAACCTCGTCGACCAGGCGGTGCTCGCCGACGAGGTGGGCCTCGACTTCATCGGCGTCGGCGAGCACCACCGCGTCGACTTCGCCGTGTCCGCGCCCGAAGTGGTCCTTGCCGCGATCGCAGCGCGCACCGACCGGATCCGGATGGGTTCGGCCGTGACGGTGCTCAGCTCCGACGACCCCGTCCGCGTCTACGAGCGGTTTGCCACGGTTGACGCGATCTCGAACGGCCGCGCCGAGATCATTCTGGGCCGCGGATCCTTCACCGAATCCTTCCCGCTCTTCGGCCTCGACCTCGCCGACTACGAGGTGCTCTTCGAGGAAAAGATCGAGCTCTTCGCCGAGCTCCTGAAAGATCAGCCGGTCACCTGGACAGGCACGCAGCGTGCCGCCCTCACCGACCAGTGGGTCTACCCACGCCCCGAGTCGGGAACGCTGAAGACCTGGGTCGGCGTCGGCGGATCGCCGCAGTCCGTCATCCGCGCGGCCCACTACGGCCTGCCCCTCTTCCTCGCGATCATCGGAGGCGAGCCGGCCCAGTTCGCGCCGTACGCCGACCTCTACCGCCGCGCTCTCGACCAGTTCGGGCAGGCGCCGCAGCCGATCGCCATGCACTCCCCCGGATTCATCGCGGCCACCGACGAGGAAGCACTCGAGATCCTCTACCCCTACCAGGAGGCCCAGACCAACCAGCTCGGGCGCGAGCGCGGCTGGCCGCCCTACTCGCGGGAGCAGTACTTGGCGACGGCCGGCCCCGAGGGCGCGCTGTACGTCGGGTCCCCCGAGACGGTGGCACGGAAGATCGTGCGGAACCTCAGGATCCTGGGCGCCTCCCGCTTCGATCTCCGCTACAGCATGGGGCGGCTCCCGCACGAGCAGCTGATGTCGAGCATCGGGCTGTACGGCCGTGAGGTCGCGCCGATGGTGCGCGAGCTGCTGGCCACCGCCGACGCCTAGCGGAACACGGGGTTTCGGCCGGTGTTCCAGTGCCGCGGCGGTGGCACGCCGGCCGAAACCGCGGTGGTCGCCGGGCTCAGGCGGTGGGCAGCGGGTGCAGGGTCGCGCCGGCCGCGAGCCACCGCGCGGCCCAGGCAGGCGTGCGGCGCTCATCGGGCGCGAGCACCACGTGGAACGGGACGGCGGGGCGATCCCACTCGTCACCGTCGTCGACCGGGGCGGCCCAGTCGTGGGCTGCCCGCGCGAGAACGGCGACGAGTTGTTCCAGCCGCCCCGACGAGAGCACGGCCTCTGGATGCTCGATCACGATCACGAGACCGACCTCCGCGTCGAGGCCGATCAGCTCGTCGACCGCCCCGAGGGTCTCGTCGAGAAACTCCCACGTCTCGCCGAAGGTCACGGGCAGGTCGAGGCAGCGTGCCAGGGTTCGGAAGAGCTCCGCGTCGGTCGCCGCGGCGTCACCGGGCACCATTCGCACGGCTAACCCCGCGGCGTTCCACCCGTGGCGCCGGAAGGTGACAAGGTCAGCGGGCATCGTCCAGAGCCCCGGTTCCGTCTGCGGCTGCAGGAGAACTGCGGTGGAAGTCTCGTCAACGCTCACGCGGAATCGACCTCCTTCTGCCGGCCGGTCCACCAGACTCCGACAGCAAGCGCGGCGCACACCGCGAGCCCGACCACACCGAAGACCAGGCCACCCTGCTGCTGGTCGGCGACCGGGGGCGCACCCCAGAGGCGGCCCATCGCGCCGAACCAATTCGAGAGCAGCAGCCCCCGAGAGGTGAGCAGTACCGCGGCGAGCACGGCCACAATGATCGCGACGAGAGCGACAAGGCCGCTTCGCACTCCGGATCCGGCACGCAAGGGAACAGGATCGACGCCCACCAGCGCCTGAACGAAGAGCCACCCGGCGAGCACGAGCTCGAGGACGAGGAGCGTGTGACCGGCGTAGGTCGAGACCGACCAGCGCAGCATCGGCAACATGAACATCCAGGACCAGAGCGACACGCCCAGAAGGACTGCCCCCGTGATCGGGTGGGTGAGGAGACCCGCGACACGGGAACGGACCACGAGCATCAACCACTCGCGCGGGCCACGGCTTCCGTCGGTGCGTTTCTGGATGCTGACGAGGGCGAGGGTCCACGGCGCGGCCGGCACGAGCAGCGCAGGCACAGCGAGGGCCGCGAGCACGACGACGAGCAGATGACTGCTCATCACGTACTTCTCGTAGACGTTGGGCGCACCGTTGGTCGCGTACACCAGGACGGCGAGACCCGCGATCCAGCAGAGGGCGCGGCCGATCGACCAGGTCTGCCCGCGCCTCCGAACCCGGATCACGCCCGCCAGGTAGAACGCCGCGAGGAACGCGCCGGCAAGCAGCCAGAGCAGGTCGAAGTTCCACGACGTGAACCAGCGCCCGAGGGTCAGGACCGGCGGCAGCGCGGCCTCGGTCAGGACTTCGGCCGGAGTCTGCGCCCCGACATCGACCACCGCCGACTGCGCCACCGGCGTCTGCGTGCGGGCGAGTGCGGCTGCCACCCCCGAGGCGACGCCGAGGAACGCGAGCTCGGCCGCCACGAACCACCAGAATGCCCCGCGCGTGGCCGTCATGGCAGTCTTCATCCGGCCGATCAGCACCCGCCGGTGCACAACGCCGAAGAGCCCGAGCAGGATCAGCACGATCACCTTGACAATGACGAGCACGCCATAGCGCGACCCAAGCTCAGACCACGAACCGATTCGGATCTGCGCGCTCGCCACCCCCGACACCACGACCACCACAAAACTGAGGAGCGCGAGCGTGGAATAGCGCGCGAGCACGGTGCCGACACGGCCCTGTTCGAGCAGCGGGCGCAGCAGCGCGATGGTGACGAGCCCACCCAGCCACACCGCGGCTCCTTCAATGTGGAGGGCGAGGGCCGTGACTGCAGCGATGTGCGAGGTCGTCCCGGCGGCGTGGCCCTGCTCGGCGATCGGGATCAGCCCGGCCCCGGCCAGAAGCGCCACGAACAGCACCGGCGTGACCCCGCGAACGGCGAAGCAGAGCACCGTCACCGCAGCAGCGATCAGGGTGGAGATGAGCCAGGCCAGGCCGAGGCTCGTGTTCGTCAAGAAGAACGCCAGCGACTGCCCGAACTTCTCATCGACGGTCAGATCGACGTTCGACACGCTCAAGAACGTGAAAAAGCCGGTGACGCAGGATCCGACGGTCCAGAACGCGGCGCCGGCCGACGCAATGTCGAGGGCCCGGTTCCACTCGGGGCGCCGCGGTGAGAGGGCGAAGCAGGTCAGCGCCAGCGCGCCGATCGTCAGAGCGGCGCCGAGATCAACGCAGAGCGACGCGATCGGGAGCCCGATCCGCACCACGGCCCCGGGATCCGCGAGGGGAAGCTTCGCCGCCGCGCCACCGTAGACGAGCGCCGCGCCCAGGGCCACGAACGCCACGATGACGAGCAGAGCCGGGCCGGCGAGGCGCACCGTACGGTCGAGGAGCGTGGAGCGGGGCACCCGGCAAGCCTAGTGACGGTGGCCCCCCGGTTAACTGAGCGAGCGGAGCACGACCCGAAAGTCGTACTCCGCTTGCTCTGGTGAAGCAGTCTTACTTGACAGCAGCCTTGAGCTTGCTGCCGGCGCTGACCTTGACACTGTCGCTGGCCGCGATCTCGAGGGCAGCACCCGTCTGCGGGTTGCGGCCGGTGCGGGCGGCGCGGTGCGTCTTCTCGAAGGCGATCCAGCCGGGGATCGTCACCTTGGTGCCGCCGGCGACGGACTTCGAGACGACGGAGAAGAGAGCGTCGACGACGCCGCTGACGGCGGCCTGGCTCTGGCCGGACTCGGAAGCGACAGCTGCGACGAGCTCGGTACGGTTCAGTGACTTGTCAGCCATGTGTTGTCCTCCTCGGACGTGATGGTTTGTATTGGACGCCCGTCGCACTTACGACGTTCGCACGGATCTAGCCTTACGGCCAGGTGACCGCAGGGCGCTACCAGCAAGGCCGAGGGCCCTGTGGAACCGCCTCAGAACCTACCAGGAAGACTTCGTGATGCCCGGCAATTCGCCACGGTGCGCCATATCGCGGAAACGGACACGGCTGATGCCATACGCCTTGAGGTGACCGCGGGGGCGACCGTCGACCGCGTCGCGGTTGCGCACGCGCACCGGCGAAGCGTTGCGGGGAAGCTTCTGCAGGCCCACGCGAGCGGCCTCACGGCTCTCGTCGGTGCCGTTCGGGTCGATCAGAGCCTTCTTCAGCTCGAGGCGCTTCGCGGCGTAGCGAGCGACGATCTCTTTACGCTGGTTGTTCTTCGCAACCATGCTCTTCTTGGCCATGTTTAGCGCTCCTCGCGGAATTCGACGTGCTTGCGGATGACCGGGTCGTACTTCTTCAGCACGAGGCGGTCGGGGTTGTTGCGACGGTTCTTCTTGGTCACGTACGTGAAACCGGTGCCCGCCGTCGAGCGGAGCTTGATGATGGGACGGACGTCCTGGCTCTTTGCCATCAGATCTTCTCCCCACGAGCGAGGAGGTCTTTGACGACCTTCTCGATGCCACGCGAATCGATGACCTTGATGCCCTTGGCGCTCAGCGTCAGCGTGACGTTGCGGCGCAGCGAAGGCACGTAGTAGGTCTTCTTCTGGATGTTCGGGTCGAAACGACGCTTGGTGCGTCGGTGCGAGTGTGAAATGTTGTGCCCGAAGCCGGGAACGGCTCCAGTCACCTGGCAGGTTGCTGCCATGGTTTTCCTCCGTAGATACCGTAGGAGCGGAGTGTCTTTGATGGACACGACGCCTCTACCCAAGGTCACTTGTCGGCACGCGTCATCCCGCTCCGGCTTCGTCAGAAGCAGGTACTGCTCGGGGATCGGCATACATGAGCGCAGAGTGCACTCAACCAAACGGAGAGCTTACCCGACGCGCGGGCCTCCCGGCAACTCGTGCCCGCCCGTCGCGCCCGAGGCCGACGGAGTGCGCACCCTGATAGCTGCGCTCGTCGCGACACTGGTGTATCTCGTCACGAGCCCCCTCGTCGAAGCGCTCGAACGCCGCCGGGAAGCCAATCGAGTACGGAATCCTGCAGCAAGTACGAACTAGCGGGTACTTCGTGCGCAAACCCGTACTTCTCTCGCAACGCGGCCGACGAGCGCGGGTCAAGACTGCGAAAGGGCCGTGCACTCCGCGCAGTAGCCGAAGACGTCGACGACGTGGTGCGCCTCGGTGAAGCCGTTGTCGGCGGCGACCTTCTGGGCCCAGGCCTCGACGGGGTCGGCTGAGATCTCGACGGTCTTGCCGCAGTTGCGGCAAATCAGGTGATGGTGGTGCGTGCCGGGCGTGCACGCTCGGTACAGGCTCTCGCCGTCCTGCTGGAGCGAGTCGGCCTCACCCTCGGTCTCGAGCGACGACAGGGCGCGGTAGACGGTGGCGAGGCCGATGGGTGAGCCGGACTCGCGCAGGTGGGAATGGAGATCCTGCGCGCTCACGAAGCCGTCGGAGGTGGTGAGAGCGGAGCGGACCGCATCACGCTGCCAAGTGTTTCTCTTCATGCACGATCCTTTGAGAAGGAAGAGCCCTTCGAGAAGGAAGAGCCTTTCGTGGAGGACGAGCCCAACCGTACCTCCGTCTCCCGAGAGCGGGCCAGGGAGCGCCTCCGCGCACTCGTCTTCTCGCGGCGACCGCCGACGATGCGGCAGACCAGCCAGATGGCGAACGAGATGGTCGTCACATAGGGCGAGATCGGCAGACCACCGCCGAGAGCCAGCAGGATCCCGCCGACGACGGACACGACGGCGAACACCATGCTGAGCACCGGCACCCAGAGGGGCGACACCGTCAGGCGAAGGGCGGCGGCGGCGGGCGTCACCAGCAGCGACAGCACCAGCAGCGCGCCGACGATCTGCACCGAGACGGCGACGGAGAGGCCGAGGGCGAGCATGAACACGATCGACAGCGTTCGCACGGGAATGCCCGCCGCGGCCGCCACATCGGGATCGATGCTGGCGAAGGTCAGCGGTCGCCAGACGACGAGGAGGGTCGCGATCACAACGAGCGAAATCACCAGCAGCCAGCCGAGCTGCGGGTTGTCGACCGACACGATCTGGCCGGTCAGGAGGCCAAACTTGTTGGCGGCGCGGCCCTGATACAGCGCGAGACAAAGGATCCCGAGGCCGAGCCCGAAGGGCATCAGCACCGCGATGATCGAGTTCCGTTCTCGGGCGCGATTGCCGAGAAGCCCAATGAGGAGCGCCGCGAGAACGCTCCCGACGAGCGAACCCGTCACCACGTTGACACCGATGAGCAGGGCGATCGAGGCACCGGCGAACGACAGCTCGCTGATCCCGTGAACGGCGAACGGCAGGTTGCGGGTGATGACGAACGGGCCGATCAGGCCACCGACGATTCCGAGCAGGGCACCGGCGATGAGGGAGTTGCGAACGAGGGCGACGAGCTCGCCGAAGTTCTGGAACGACAGGATCTGCGAGAACACCTTCCCGATGTCGGCCAGGGAGGTCGCGAGGGCGAGGTCGATCATCGGATGGGGCCCTCCGGATCCGGGTCGGCCTCATCGTCCGCGTGGTGATGGCCGTCGTGATGCGAGTCGGCTCCCTCGGTACTGCCCACGATGACGATGCGCCCCATGGTCCGGATGACGTCGACCGGAGTGCCGTAGAGCTCCGAGAGGACATCGGACTGGAGGACCTCGTCGGGCGTGCCGATCGTGAACCGTCCGCCCGCGATGTAGACCACGCGGTCGACGACGTCGAGGATCGGGTTCACGTCGTGGGTGACGAAGACGACGGCGGCACCGAGGCTCCTGCGCTGACTGTCGATGAGCTCGGTGACGCCGCGCTGATGGCGGAGGTCGAGCGAGATCAGGGGCTCGTCACACAGCAGGAGGGCGGGTCGTGCCGCGAGCGCCTGACCGACACGCGCGCGCTGCTGCTCTCCACCGGAGAGGGATGCGACGGGTGCCGTCGCGAAGGACGAAGCCCCGACTTCGGCCACGAGGTCGCTGACGAGCTGCCGCTCGGCCCTCGTCTCGCGACGCAGCCCGAAGCGGTGGCCCGTCACGCCCAGCGCGATCATGTCGCGGGTGCGAAGCGGTGTGCCCGACTCCATCAGGCGCTGCTGCGGGATGTAGCCGATCTTGCGATGCCCGCGGCGGACGGGCTGACCGAGGAACTCGATGGTGCCGCTCGAAAGCTCCTGCTGGCCGAGGATGGTACGGAGCAGAGTCGTCTTGCCTGCGCCGTTCGGGCCGAGCACCGCGACGAACTCGGATGGCTTCACGTCGAGGTCGAGCCCGGACCAGAGCTCGCGTTCACCGAAGCGCATGCCCGCGTCACGAAGACTCAGAACGGAGGTCACCTGGCGAGCGCCGCCTTGATCCTGTCGATGTTGCTCTGCTGCCACGCCTCATAGTCTTGCCCCTTCGGGAGCGTCTCGGTGACCGGGACCACCGGAACACCCGCCTTCTTCGCGGCAGCCTGCACCTGCGACGTCTCGGGGCTGGACGCCTGCTCGTTGTACGCGAGAAGGTCGACCGTCTTGTTCTGCATGAGTTTCAGCGTCGTGTTCAGGGCTGCGGGCGGCACGTCATTGCCCTCTTCGACCGCGTGGGAGAACGCCGTCGGCGTGACGTTGTCGAGACCCATCGCATCGAAGAGGTACCCGGGCACGGGCTCGGTGTACGACACCTTGTCGCCGTCGTACTTCTTTCTCACGGCTGCGGTCTGCGACTCGAGGCCGCTCATCTTCGTGGCGAACGTGTGAGCGTTCGCGGAGAACGCCTTCGCCTTCGAGGGATCCTCCTTCGTGAGATCGGCCGCTATCGCATTGGCCACCTTGGTCATGGTCGGGTAGTCGTAGAAGACGTGCTCGTTGAGCTCGCCGTCGACGGCCTTGAACCCGGAAAGGGTGACCGCGTTGATGAGCGAGGCCTTGCTGTTGGTCGAGGCGCGCATGGTGTCGACGTAGTCGTCGTAGCCGCCACCGTTCTCGATGATGACCTGTGCCTTCGAAATGGCCAGCTGCGTCTGCGCGCTGGCCTCGAAGGAATGAGGATCCTGATTCGGATTGGTCAGGATGCTCGTGACCTGCACGGCCGTGCCGCCGATTTGCGAGGCGATGTCGCCGTAGACATCGGTCGAGGCGACGACCCGGATGGTTCCGTCTTTGCTGGGGGTGTCGCCGGCGGCGCTGGAGGAGCAGCCCGTCAAAGCGAGGACAGCCACGACGGGCAGGGCGAGAGCGGGCACGAGAGCGCGGGATTTCATGAATCTAACGATAGTGCTATTGATAATGATTGTCAAAACCAGCACCGGCACCCACGCATGGCACTCGGGTACCGCGCCGACTCCTGACTCGCAGTTCTCGGGCACGACGCGCGCCACGGCGCAGAACGGTAGCGTCGAAGCCGTGACCGACGAGCGGACCAGCGCAGCACGACGGGCCTTCTGGCTCGGCGAGGCGCAGCCTGCCGTCGAGGACGACGACGAAGAGCTCCTCCTCCCGCGTCCGCCGGGGATCATCCGACGGTTCTGGATGCGCCACGCGCTGGCGGCCGACGTTCTCATCGCCGTCGTCGGCCTGCTGACCGGCTACCTCGAGAGCATCGACAACGGGACCGGGCTCACGCACCGCGCCGACTGGCTCGTCCACGGCTTCTTCGTCCTTCCGCTGTTCGCCGCCGCCGCACTGTTGCTGCGGCGGAGACGCCCGGTGATCTCGCTCGGCATCGTCGTCGCCTGCTCCGGCATCCTCACGGTCGTGACCGGCTCCCAGCTGAGCGTGCCGATCGCACTCGCGATCTACGCAGCAGCCGTCTACAGCGGGACGCTGGCGGCCTGGGTCGGTGCAGCCGTGGCGTGGGGCCTGAGCTACTGCCTGTCGGTCGTCGTCCATCAGTTGCCCTTCGGAGGCTCGGCTCTCCTCATCTTCCTGCTCTTCGCCGTGCTCCTCGGAACGAACATCGGGGCTCGTCGCCGTTATCTCGCAGCCCTGATCGCGCGGGCCGGCCAGCTGGCGCGCGAGCGCGACCAGCAGGCGCAGCTGGCGACGGCGGCGGAACGCGCGCGTATCGCTCGCGAGATGCACGACGTGGTCGCGCACAGCCTTTCGGTCATGGTTCGACTCGCCGACGGGGTCGGTGCCGTCATCGAATCGGATCCGGAGGGAGCCCGCACAGCCGCCGGCCAGATCGGCGAAGTGGGCCGGGACGCGCTCCGTGACATGAGACGACTCCTCGGGGTCCTCCGCGAGGAGGACGCCGGCAGCGCCGAGACCCCGGCCGGGCTCGCACCCCAGCCGTCGATGGCCGACCTGCCACACCTGCTCGAGACGTACCGTTCGGCCGGGCTTCCCGTCGCCGTCCAGTCGACCGGCGAACCACCGACCTCCGACGCCCTGCAGCTCCTGATTTTCCGAGTGGTGCAGGAGGGCCTGACCAACGCCCTCCGGTACTCGATGGAGCCCTCGCGCGTCCTCGTCCAACTCGACTTCGGCGCCCAGATCACGGTCGTCATCTCGGACGACGGCTTCCTGATCGGGCCGCAACAGTCGGTCGGATCCGGCCGGGGTCTGCTTGGCCTCCGCGAGCGCGCCGCCCTCTTCGGCGGCACTGTCGAGGCCGGAACCCTCACCACGAACAGGCGCGGTTGGCGCCTGATCATGACACTCCCCCACAGCTCCGAAGGAGACCGATGACCGACACGACGCTCCTCCTCGTCGACGATCAAGACCTCATCCGCGCCGGCATGGCCATGGTGCTGGGTGCCGCCCCCGGGATCCGGGTCGTCGGCGAGGCCACGAACGGTGGCGACGCCATCGCACGGGCGGCCGAACTGAACCCCGACGTGATCCTGATGGACGTGCGGATGCCCGGCCTCGACGGAATCGAGGCGACCCGACAGATCACGTCGACGTCGACGGCCACCCGGGTGATCATCCTGACGACCTTCGACCTCGACGAATACGCGTTCGGCGGGCTCAATGCCGGCGCCAGCGGGTTCCTCCTGAAAGACGCACCACCTGCGGAGCTGATCCAGGCGATCCACACCGTCGCCGCGGGCGAGGCCATCATCTCGCCCCGCGTCACGCAGAAAATGCTCGAGCTCTACCGCGGCAACCTGCCGACGTCCTCGGCGGCGGCTCCGGCCGCGACGCCGCTGTCGGAACGCGAGCACGAGGTGCTGGTCGCGATCGGTCACGGGCTCTCCAACACCGAGATCGCCTCGTCGCTCTTCCTCTCGGAGTCGACCGTCAAGACCCACGTGGGCAGGATCCTGTCCAAGCTCGAACTCCGGGACCGCGTGCAGGCCGTCATCTACGCCTACAAGAACGGCCTCGTCTAGCACCTCTGCCTCGTGCCCCCTGCCGCGCGCGCGGTGCCGGGGCGGTGGCTTCGCGAAAGCGCGGTTCGCATCGCGCATTTCCGCGATGCCACCCTCACATCCGCGAAGCAACTCCTGTGCGCCTGCCGGAGGGGCGGCGGCGCACCCCGGGGTCGGGCGAAGAGGGCGACCGCGTCGTCCTCTGGAGCCGAAGCGCCGGCCAGAGACACGGGTGCGAGAAGCTGCGGGCCACCGTGCAAAAAGGCTAGTCCAACAGCAGCGCTGGCTCTTCCATCACGCTGGCGATGTCGGCCACGAAGCGGGAGGCGACGTCGCCGTCGACGACGCGGTGGTCGAAGGAGGCACCGATGGTCGTGACCATGCGGGGCCGGACCTCGCCGTCGACGACCCACGGTTTCTGCTTGATCGTGCCGAGCGCGACGATGCCGACCTCGCCCTGGTTGAGGATGGGTGTGCCGGTGTCCATGCCGAACACACCGATGTTGGTGATCGTGATCGTGCCGTTGGCGGTGTCGGCGGGCTGCGTTTTGCCGTCGCGAGCCGTCAGGGTCAGCGTCTCGAGCGCCTGGGCCAGTTCGAGCAGAGACATCGCCTGCGCCTCTTTGACGTTGGGCACGATGAGCCCGCGCGGCGTGGCCGCGGCGATCCCGAGGTTGACGAAGTGGCGCACCAGGATCTCCTGGTCGGTCCACTCTGAGTTGACCGTGGGGTTGCGGCGCACGGCCCAGATCACGGCCTTGGCCATGATGAGCAGCGGCGACACCTTGACTCCGGCGAACTGGGCGGAGTTCTTGAGGCGTTTGACGAATTCCATCGTGCGGGTGGCGTCGACGTCGACGAAGAGGCTCACGTGCGGCGCCGTGAAGGCGCTGGCGACCATCGTCGAGGCGATGGCTTTGCGGACGCCCTTGACCGGGATCCGTTCGATCCGTTCGTCGCCCCATTCGGGCGTCTCGATGTTATGGAAGACGCTTGCCTGCTTCGCGTGACGGATGACGTCGTCCCGCGTCGTCTCGCCGGCGAGTCCGGTGGGCTCGACAATCGCGAGGTCGACGCCGAGGTCTTTCGCGAGCTTCCGGATCGGCGGCTTCACGACGATGGGCTGCGCGGAGGCGGCGGGCACCGAGGCGGGGCGGCGGCGGCGCTCTTCGGCGACGCGCTGAACGCGGGCATCGGCCTCGCTCTTCGAGGGGCGGTGACGGCGTGTGGTCGAGTGGGCCCCGGTGACTCCGTAACCCACGAGCACTGCTCCGCCTTCGTCGACCACCGAGGGCTGGTGAGCGGTCTCCTCGAGCGCAGCAGCTTCGGCTTCGAGGATCTCGTCGGCCGGCGTGCGGGGGATCTCGCCCCCCGACACGCGGATGATCGCGGCTCCGACGGCCACCGTCTCGCCGACGGCGACGAGCAGGCTCTCGACGACACCTGCGAACGGCGACGGCAGTTCGACGAGCGACTTGGCAGTCTCGATCTCGACGAGCACTTGGTTGACCTTGATGGTGTCGCCTGGCGCGACCTTCCACTCGACGATCTCGGCCTCGGTGAGGCCTTCACCGACATCGGGAAGGTGGAAGTCATTGCTGAGCGTCGTAGTCGTCACGAGGTCTCCGTTAGTAGGCGAGGGCACGGTCGACGGCCTCGAGCACCCGGTCGGCGTCGGGCAGGTAGGTGCCCTCGAGTTTGGCGGGCGGGAAGGGCGTGTCGAACCCGCTCACCCGGAGCACAGGAGCCTCGAGCGAGTAGAACGCCTTCTCGGCGACGGTGGCTGCGATCTCGGAGCCGACCGACACGGATCCGGGGGCCTCCTGAGCGACCACGAGACGGCCGGTCTTGCGCACGGACTCGAGAATCGGACCGTAGTCGACAGGCGAGAGGGAGCGGAGGTCGATGACCTCGACGCTGATGCCTTCTTCGGCCGCGATCTCGGCCGCCTGCAACAGAACGCTCACCATCGCCCCGTGGCCCACGACGGTCACCTCGGTGCCGAGGCGGACGATGCGGCTCGCGTGCAGAGGCACCCCGGGCTCGGCGTAGTCGACGGGACCCTTCGGCCAGTAGCGGCTCTTGGGTTCGAAGAACATGATCGGGTCGTTCGATCGGATCGCCTCCTGACTCATCCAGTAGGCGTCGTGCGGGGTCGACGGGCTCACCGAGCGGAGGCCGGGGGTGTGCGCGAAGTACGCCTCTGGGCTCTCCTGGTGGTGCTCGACGGCTCCGATGTGGCCGCCGTAGGGCACCCGAATCACGACGGGCATCTGCAGAACGCCCTCGTGCCGGTTGGTCAGCTTGGCGAGCTGCGAGGTGATCTGGTCGAACCCGGGAAAGATGAAGCCGTCGAACTGGATCTC
>JAODMX010000442.1 GCA_025464735.1 Frondihabitans sp.
GGGAGATTCTCGTGCACCCCAGCCGCGTCACACCCCCGCCGACGCACGCACCCCGCATCGTCTGAGATTCGGGCGCGAACACCCCGTTGCACGCCTCGCGAGTAGCATGCTACAGTCGGTCGCATGCTACTCGGCGGCGAGGCTCTCGTCCCGAAAGCCTGCCCCCTGGGGCATAAATTCCCATCCCTTTTCGGCAGGAGTCGACGTGACCACCACGGAAGCGACACCAGGCACCACCCAGGCACCGAATGACGGGTACGTCTTCCAAGCAACCGATCTCGTGAAGTCGTTCGGCCACGTCCACGCGACCCGAGGCGTCTCCATCGCCCTCCGCTCGGGTGAAGTGCTCGCCCTCTTCGGCGACAACGGCGCGGGCAAATCGACGCTGACGAAACTGCTGTGCGGCGTCTACACCCCCGATTCCGGCACCATCCGCGTCCATGGCAAAGACGTCGTCATGAAGACCACCAGCGACGCCGAGGCGCTCGGGATCACGGTGGTCCACCAGGACCTCGCTCTGGCGCCAGACCTGACCGTGCTCGAGAACATGTTCCTCGGGCACGAGCTGACTCGAACCGGTCTCCTGGGCGCCCTCGGCGTTCTCGATCGCAAGGCCATGGCCGGCCGCACGGCAGCAGCGCTCGAGCGTCTCTCGATTCGGCTGCCATCCCTCTCCGTAGCGGTCAAAGACCTGTCCGGCGGTCAGCGGCAGGCCGTCGCCGTCGCCCGGGCGAGCATGTGGGCCAACGCCGGCATCCTCATGGACGAACCGACCGCGGCTCTCGGAACGATCCAGAGCGACATCGTCTGCGACCTCATCCGCTCGACGGCCGACGCCGGAATCGGCGTGATGGTCATCTCCCACGACATCCCCCGCATCCTCGACATCGCCGATCGCGTCATCGTCCTCCGCCACGGCCAAGTGGCGATCGATCAGCCGACCGGCTCGCTTGTCCGCTCCGACGTGGTCGCCGCAATGGTCGGCCTCACCGGCAACGACCCGGAAAACAAGGAAGACAATCAGTGACCGCGAGCACTCTCACGACCACCGCCCCACTGCCCGGCGCCGTCGAGAAAACCTGGCAGCAGAAGCTCTTCGGAACGAACACGTTCTGGATCTTCCTGATCGACGCGATCCTGATCGTCTTCTTCACGAGCCTGTCCATCAACCAGACGTTCATCAGCCTGGGCAACCTCCAGAACCTGATGCTCGACTCGGGCGAGGGACTCCTTCTCGGAATCGCCATCGCCTATCTCCTGGGGGCGGGCGAGTTCGACATCTCCCTGGGGGCCAACCTGATCCTGTCCTCCGTTATCGCGAGCAAGCTCGCCCTCAGCGTCGCCTCTGACGGGCTGGGAGTCGTGATCGTCGTCGCACTGGGCTCGGCCATCATCGCGGGCGCCCTCATCGGCCTCGTGAACGGGCTCATCGTGACGCGCCTCAAGGTGAACTCGTTCATCGCGACGCTCGCGATGATGGGCCTGGTCACGGGCATCGCCTACATCGTCTCCGGCGGCACCGACGTGACTGGTCTTCCCGAAGCCCTCCAAACCGACTTCGGCATCGCCACGGTCGGAGTCATCCCCGTTCCGTTCCTCGTCGCCATCCTCGCCTGGATCGTCGCCGTCTTCGCTCTGCGCTACACGACCTTCGGGCTGCATCTTCTCGCGATGGGCTCGGCCCGAGCTGCCGCAGAACGCGCCGGTCTCAACGTTCGGCGCAAAGTGATCACGCTGTTCATGCTTGCCGGAGGTCTGGCCGGCATCGCCGGATTCATCGACATCACCCGGTTCGGCGCCACCAACATCGCCGGTCACACCAACGACTCGCTCTCCGCCATCACCGCCGCTGTCATCGGCGGAACCCTGTTGGCCGGCGGCGTCGTGTCGATGGTCGGGCTCCTCGGCGGCGTGCTTCTCGCCGTGCTGCTCGCCAACGGCCTCGTCGTCATCAACGTCTCCTCCTACTACCAGCTCATCGTCGTCGGCGTCATCCTCGTGATCGCCGTGGCGATCGACCAGGCCCGCAAAGCCGACGGCGGTCTCAGCCGCTTCACCAAATAGGTCCAGAACTTCTCCTCCGCACCACCGTTCCGCGCACCACCGGCACCGAGCACCGCCCCCTTTCCCCCACCCACATCCCACAGGGAGTCTGTTTCACCATGCCCACACGCATTTCCAGTTCCCGCACCATTCGTAAGGCCGCCCTCGGATCCATCGCCCTCGCTGCCTCCGTCGCTCTTCTGGCCGGCTGCAGTACAACGACCGCCACTTCATCTTCGACTTCGTCGTCCTCCGACGCCAAGACGAAGAAGCTGCGGATCGTCGACATCGCCGCCCTGATCACCGACTCGTTCTTCATCACCGGCAAGTGCGGTGCTGAGGCGGCGGCCAAGGCGAACAATGCCACCCTCGAGTTTCAAGGCCCCACCGGCAACTCGGCCACGGCCGAGATTCAGGCGTTCGCCGCCGCTGGCGCGACGAAACCCGATGGCATGCTTGTCGCCCCTTTCTCGAACACCGGGTTCAGCACGACCGTCACAAAGCTCATGGGCGAGGGGATTCCCGTCTGGGCGACCGGCCAGACCCTGGAGCCGGCATCGGCCTTTGGAACGACCATCACCAACTACATCGAAGCCGCCAAGCCGCTCGTGAAGCTGATCGGTACCCTCAGCGGCGGATCCGGTTCGGTCGGCCTCATCGCCGACACCACCGGTAACAAGACCGACAGCGACCGCTACACGGCCCTCATCCCGGCCTTGAAGACGGCGTACCCGAAGGTGACCGTGCTCTCGCCGCAGTACGCGCAGAACAGCACCTCGATGGCATCCACCCAGGCGGCGGCCCTCATCCAGGCACACCCGGACATGAAGGTGATCTACGCGACCAGCGGACCGGAAGCGGTCGGCGTCGCGGCGGCCATCAAAGCGGCCGGCAAGGGATCCTCGGTCAAGCTGATCTCGTTCGACTCCAGCCCCGACCAGATCACCCTTCTGAAGAACGGTCAGCTGGCCGCCACGATCGGCCAGTCGCCCTATGACTCGTCGTACATCGGCGCCACCCAGGTGATCAAGTACATCCGCGCTCATGGCACCAGCAGTACTGTTCCCGCCACCGCGGCAATCACTTCCACGCCGACGATGCTGCTCACGCCTCAGAACGTGGACACGGCGGCAGGCAAGAAGTACCAGTACATGACCAGCTGCAACTGATCCACCTGCCTCACCACGAGTAGTCACGGAGTCCACAAGCAATGTCTTCTCAACAGAAGTTCCGATTCGGATACCACCTCAACACCTGGGACCTCGCCGGAGAGTCACTTGCCACAGGGCTCGACATCATCCGACGCAATGGGTTCCCCTTTATGGAGGCCCTGGCGCGAGACGACATCTCGCGTGACTACTCACGTCGCTTCATGGGGACCGGCAACAGGCCGGTCCTCATGGGGACGACCGACATCACCTTCCTCAGCCGGGTGTCCGCATTCGCCCGAGCCGCAGAGAAGGGGCTCTCCGTCAGCTCGCTCTACTGCAATCGGGAGTTCGTTAACCCGCTCAGCTGGGAGACCGAACTCACCACCCTCGATGCGATCCTCACCGTTCTGCAGGGCTTCGGCGCACCGGGGCTGGTTCTCGGCGGCGGGCCGAAGCCTCCGGTCGGGCGTGACCACGACGCCGACCTCTACAGCGGCCTCGCACGGTCGTTGAAGGAGGTCGGAGTCCTCGCCGCCGAACGCGGAATGTGGGTCGCCTATCACCCTCACATCGATACCGCGATCGAGAACCGTGCGCAGGTCGACCGGTTGATGAACGAACTCGGCGACGGCCCAGCGGGGCTCTGCGTCGACATCGCCCATCTCGCCATGACGGGAAGCGACCCCGTCGCAGTGATCCGTGACTACGCCTCGGCCGTCAAATACGTGCACTACAAAGATGTCGCCGACCAGACCGGTGTTCAGGGGGCTGACCGTTTCGACACGTTCCAGTCGCTCGGGACGGGGATCGTCGACATTCCGGGCGTCACTGACCAGCTCCTTGCCAACGGGTACGACGGCATCGCGATCATCGAGCTCGACAGTTCCGATCAGGATCCGGAAGAGGCGTTGCAGGACTCCGTCGCCTACATCCGCTCCCTCGGCTTGGTTCTCGACCCCTCCGGATCCCGATGAACACCGCTCTAGCTCCGATCCGCGTCGGCCTGATCGGCTGCGGCCAGATCGCGCAGATCATGCACCTGCCGTTCCTCTCCGAGTCGCCCGATTTCGAGATCACGGCGCTGTGCGATCTCTCGGCCAAGACCGCCCGCGCGATGGCGGACCGGTACGGGGCCGCCCAGGCCACTACCTCGAGCGACGAACTGCTCGCCAACCCCGAGGTCGACGCGGTCGTGATCTGCTCCTACGATCACGCGCCGGCCGCTCTTGCCGCGCTCGCCGCCGGCAAGCACGTTCTGATTGAAAAGCCGCTCGCGTTCACTCCCGAGGAGGGCCGCCAGGTGGTCGAGGCCGCGGCCTCGAGCGACCGGATCGCGATGGTCGGGTACATGAAGCTGTTCGACCCCGGATTCAGGCTCGGCCTCGATCTCTTCGCGAGTGCGGGGGAGCATCGGGTGCGCACCGTTCACGACCTGGCGGGCCGGTTCGACATCGCCAAGACCATGTACGACCAGGAACGCTTCGATGACGTCCCGGTCGAGATTCTCAGTGCGGGGCAGGCCGATGTGGCCGCTCGCATCGCTCGCCATCTCGGTGACTCCGCGCAACACGTCGACCTCTACACTCTGCTGCTGATGCTCTCGGCCCACGACCTCTCCGTGGTTCGGGTCGCGTTCGGAAAACCGGACCGGATCGCGCACGCATCGAGTCGCGACCCGAAGCACCTGCTGGCCGTCCTCGAATACGACGATGCTGCGCCGGTCGTCTTCGAGATCGGCGGCGGGTCGACCTACGACTGGTGGGACGAGTGGGTCGGTATCGCGAGTGACACCATGGAAGTCCGGGTGGAATTCTCGCACCCGTACATCCGGTACGCACCGACCACCGTCTCCGTCCGGGAGGCCCGGGAGGGTATGGGCTCCCGCGGCACGACGACGGCGGGGCCCGACGACCCGTTCCGACGCGAAGTCCGTCACTTCGCGCCCGCGTTCCGGACCGGCGCCGACCCCATCTCGCCCGGGGAGGGCGCCCTCGACGACCTCGAACTCGCGACCGCGATCATCCGATCGCTGCCGACCTCATGAGCCCCGAAAGCGAGCCTTCGCCCATGACCATCGCCGTCACCGGAGCCTCCGGATTCCTCGGCCGCCAGGTCGCCGCCGCCCTGCGTGCCCACGGTCACGACGTTCGCGGCCTCGATGTCACGCCCGACCGGGACGGCGGCGGCACGGTCGTCGACCTCTCCGATCCCGACGCGACCCGGGAAGCCCTGGCCGGTTGCACCGGCGTGGTGCACCTCGCCGGCTACCCGCGAGCGGGCGACCACACGCCGCACGACGTCTTCACGACGAACACGTCGATCAGCTTCAGCGTCATCGACGCGGCTGTCGACGTCGGCGTGACCGACCTCGTCTTCGTCTCGTCCGTCAGTGTCATCGGCTACCCCTTCTTCACGCATCCGATCGTCCCCGACCACCTGCCCCTCGACGAAGCGATCGTCTCCACGCCTCAGGACTCCTACGGAGTCTCCAAGGCCGTCGGCGAGTTCATCATCGACAGCGCCGTGGCGCGCTCGGGTGGAACGCTGGGCGCCGTCAGCCTGCGCTTCCCGGCTCTGCACACGCCGGAGTCGTTCGTTCGTGAGATGCCGGCGACCTACGAGACCGGGAAAGACTCGCGGCTCCTCTGGAACTACATCGACACGCGTGACGCCGCCGAGGCCTGCGCTGTGGCGTTCAACCGATCCAACGTCGGTCACACGAAGCTGTTCCTCGCCGCCGCCGACTCGTTCGACCCGCGCCCGACCGCCGAACTCCTGGCGGACCACTTTCCGGAGGTGCCCGTGACGCACCCCGTCGACGGACACACCTCGCTCATGAACAGCGACGAAGCGATCGCCTACCTCGGCTTCACGCCGCGGTATTCGTGGCGCCAGTACGAAGGGACCACCGACCGATGACCTCAGAACGATTCACGGGGCAGCGATTTTCCGGAAAGACAGCGTTCATCACCGGCGGGGGAGGCGCCATCGGGCGGGCGACCGCGAAACGCCTCGCCGACGAGGGCGCGAAGATCTTCCTGGTCGACCGCGATGCCGGTTCCCTCGCGGCAGTCGAGCGCGAACTCTCCTCCGCAGGAGCCGAGGTGGCCTGGTTCGAGACGGACCTCACCTCCGACGCCGGTGCCGAGGACGCCGTTGCGGCGGCCCGCTCCCGCTTCGGCTCGATCGATGTCGCCGCTCTCATCGCCGGGATGGCCGCCCCCCGCAGAGCCGTCTACGAGATGCCGATCGCCGACTGGGACCGGGTCATCGCGACGAACCTTCGCACGATGTTTCTCACCCTCCGCGCGAGCATCGCGGGCATGATCGCGGACGGGGTCGCCGGATCCGTGGTCACGATGTCGTCGTCGCATGCGCTCTGGGACGTTCACGACGGCGGCGCCGCCTACGCCGCCAGCAAGGGCGGCGTGTTGTCGCTGACGCGCGTGGCCGCATTCGATGCCGCACCCCATGGGATCCGGGTGAACGCGGTTGCTCCCGGGGTCATCGAGACGCCCCTGGGGCTCCCGCAGAAGACCGAGGGGCTGGTGATGCTGTCAGCCGAGCAGCGAGCTGCCCGCATCCCGCTGGGCCGGATCGGACAGACCGAGGACGTCGCGGCGTTCATCGCCTTCCTGGCCTCCGACGACGCGCGTCACGTGACCGGATCCGTGCACCTGATCGACGGTGGACAGACCCTTCAGAGCTGGGCGAACTCGCCCGAAGTCGGGTGAGAAGCGATTCAGAGGGCGAGCTGGGCCAGGTAGGGACTGGCCCAGTCGCTCGAAGCATCCTCCGGCGCAACACCTTCTGCGCGCGCGATCAGAAGCGAGGCCGTGCCCACGAGATGGTCGGCCATCGCCCGAGCGGCGAGCCTGCTGTCGCCGGCCCTGATCGCGTCGACGATCGGCTCGTGTTCGAGCCCGATCTCGAGCAGGGAGCGGGTGTGCTCGATGGTGACGGCGCCCATGTTGCGGGTGAAGTCACGAAGCGTGCGCATGTAGTCGTTGAGCCGGTGGTTGCCGAACGACGCGAGAACGCGGTCGTGGAGCGCGTAGTCGCTGTCCGAGAAGTGTGTCGCGTCGCCCTTGGCGATGGCGTCGTGCATCGACTGGAGGTGCTGCGAGAGAACGGTGATCTCCGTCGGGTCGTGGACAGCAGCCGCGTGAGCCGCACCTGGCACTTCGAGGAGCAGACGGATTTCGAAGACGTTCTTGATCTCGGCGCCGGACAGCCCGCAGATCCGGATCCCGCGATTGCGTTCGATCGTGACGAGCCCGGTGTCGGCGAGGCGGACGGCTGCTTCTCGAACCGGGGTCCTGGACATCTCGAATGTGTCGGCCAGCTCGTAGATCGAATGGAGCGAACCCCGCTCGAGCTCCCCGCTGAGGATCTGGGATCGAAGCCGTGTGAAGACGACATCGGACAGCTTTGTGAAGTCGGACATTGGACGTCTTCGCTCTCTTTCCTGGACGACGACGAGACACCGTGAAAGGCGTGCCCCCAGTAGCATGCTACTGGTTTTCGCGAAACTACGCCAGCCTCACCGCGGGGCCGGCGAACAACGAACCGGAGTGATTCAACCATGCACCTCATCCTCGACTGCGACCCCGGGCACGACGACATG
>JAODMX010000444.1 GCA_025464735.1 Frondihabitans sp.
ATTCTGCAGAAGGGCGGCCACATCGCCCAGATCGGGACGCCGGCCGAGATTCTGGCCGACCCCGCAGACGACTTCGTCGCCGACTTCATCGGAGCCAACCGGGGCAAGCGTGCGCTGCACATCCAGGAGACGCCGACGGGGTCGATCCTGGTCGACGACGACGGCCGACCCGCGGGGGTGCTCATGGGTTCCGGCCCGAGGGGCGCCTCCGGCGGAAGAGCCACTGAGGCCCGATGAACTGGGTCATCGAGAACGCGGGTCAGCTCGTGGGCCAGGCTCTGGTCCACCTCGAGCTGAGCATTCCGCCGATCGTCCTGAGCTTCGTGCTGAGCGTGCCGATCGGGTGGGTTGCGAATCGATTCCGGTGGTCACGGGCGGTTCTCCTGTCGATCGCCGGTTTGCTCTACGCGATTCCGTCGCTCCCGCTGCTCATCACGATTCCTGTCCTCATCGGAACCGTCTTCGCGGATCCGATCAACGTGATCATTGCTCTGACGCTCTACGGCATGGCTCTCATGGTGCGCTCGACGGCCGACGCCCTCGATGCGGTGGACGCCGATGTCAAGCAGTCGGCTACAGCAGTCGGATTCTCCGCCTGGAAACGCTTCTGGCAGGTCGAGTTTCCCCTCGCGGGGCCGATCCTGCTGGCGGGGCTGCGCGTGGTTGTCGTCAGTACGGTCAGCCTCGCCACCATCGGCGGGGTTCTCGGAGTCAACGGGCTCGGCCTGGCCTTCACCGACGGGCTGCAACGGTCGATCATCTCCGAAATAGTCGCCGGAATCGTGCTCGTCGTGGTGATCGCGCTCGTGCTCGACGGACTCCTGGTTCTGCTCGGTCGAGCGCTCATGCCCTGGACGCGTGCAACTCGCGAGCCGCGCCTGCGCGCGCGTCGGAAGGTGGTGCTCGCCTCGTGAGTATCTTCGGACAAACTTTTGCGTTCCTCCTGACGCCGGCGAACTGGGCGGCGTCGTCGGCCAACCCGATTTCTGTCCGACTCGGCGAACATCTCTGGTACACACTCATCTCGCTGGTCCTCACTGCGGTCATCGCCATTCCGATCGGTTTCTACATCGGGCACACCGGACGCGGGCGGGGGATCGCGGTCACCCTCTCCGGCGGGGCTCGCGCGCTTCCGACCCTCGGTGCGATCACCCTGCTTTCGCTGCTCATCGGCATTGGCATCGGTCTCGCCGCCCCGATCATCGCTTTCGTGATCCTGGCGATCCCGTCCGTGTTGGCCGGCGCCTACTCGGGGTTCGAAGCCGTCGACCGGCGCACCATCGATGCCGCCAGAGCCGTGGGGATGACCGAATGGCAGATCGTCACCCAGGTGGAGATCCCGCTCGGCCTTCCCCTGCTCATCGGCGGACTCCGAGCCGGCACCCTACAGATCGTTGCAACCGCGACGTTGGCCGCATATGTCGGATCCGGCGGTCTCGGCACCTTCATCTTCTTAGGAATCGGTGCGAACGACATCACGCAGACTCTCGCGGGTGCGTTTCTCGTGATCGCGCTCGCCATCTTGCTGGAGGTTCTCTTCTCGATCATCCAGCGCCTCGTCGTCCCCGCGGGTGTCCGCGCGGGTCGCACCAAGAACGATCGTCCGAGGGCAACCCGCCTTCGGACGTCGGTGGGTTCCCCACTCCAGGAAGGAAACAAGTGATGTTCACAGCAAAGAAACGCCGCCTCGCCGTTTTCGGCGTCGTCGCGATCGGGGCCATGGTGGCCCTCACCGGTTGCTCCAACAGCAACCCGCTCAAGTCGGGATCGACCTCGGGTGCGAGCGGCGACACCATCGTGATCGGCTCGCAGCAGTACTACTCCGACACGATTGTCGCCGAGGCCTACGCGCAGGCTCTCGAGAACGGTGGCTTCAAGGTCAAGCGTCAGTTCAACATCGGCCAGCGCAGCGTTTACCTGCCCCAGCTGGCGAAGGGGCAGATCGACCTGATCCCCGATTACAGCGGCAACCTGCTGCAGTTCTACGACGCCAAGACCACGGCGAAGTCGGAGGCCGACATCGAGGCCGCGCTTCCCGGTGTCCTACCGAAGGGGCTGCGGGTTCTGAAGGCCGCGCCGGCCAAGGATGAGGACACCTACACGGTCACCAAGGAGTTCTCCCAGAAGAACAACATCACGAGCCTCGCCGAGCTGAAGAATTACAAGGGCAGTCTCGTCGTCGGCGCCAACGCGGAGTTCCAGACCCGCCTCTATGGCATCCCTGGGCTGAAGAGCGTGTACGGGGTGACCGCCACGCTCAAGGCGATTGCCGACTCCGGCGGGCCTCTGACAGTGGCTGCACTGAAGAACAACACCGTGCAGCTGGCCGACATCTACTCGGCCGACCCCGCGATCAAGGCGAACGACTTCGTCTCGCTGTCGGATCCCGAGAACATGATCCTGCCGCAGCAGATCATCCCGGTCGCCGACAAGAAGGTCACGTCGAAGGCCGCGGCAATCATCGACAAGGTCAATGCCGCGCTGACGCAGAAGGAGTTGATCGACCTCAACTCTCAGAGCGTCAACCAGAAGCAGTCGGCGGCGGTCATCGCCACGGCGTTCCTGAAGAGCGCGGGTCTCGTCAAATAGGCAGCGAAGAGCACAGCGAGGAGCGCCCGAGGAGGCGGTCACCCGAGAAAGAGGCGCTGGGTGGCCGCCGCCGCGGGCATTTATCTCGTCTTCGAGCTAAACCGCCCGTGATCAGCGCTTTATCAGGTTGTGCGGTCTGATTGGCACTTTTGCACGTCCTAGAGTCTTAAGTGTCCAGGGGGTCCCGAAGCCGCGACCACCACCATGTGCACTCGAGGAAGAACCCTCATGAGTTCAGCTATGACCGACATCTTGAGTCCTCTCATCTTGTCGCGTTGGCAGTTTGGTCTGACGACCATCTACCATTTCCTCTTCGTCCCTCTGACGATCGGGATGGGCTTCACGGTCGCCGTCTTCCAGACCGCCTGGTACCGCACCGGTCGCGCCCACTACCTCCAGTTGACGAAGTTCTTCGGCAAGATCTTTCTCATCAACTTCGCGATGGGCGTCGTCACCGGCATCGTCCAGGAGTTCCAGTTCGGGATGAACTGGTCTGCATACTCCCGCTTCGTCGGTGACGTGTTCGGCGCCCCGTTGGCCCTCGAAGGGCTGCTGGCGTTCTTCCTCGAAGCGACGTTCCTGGGGGTCTGGATCTTCGGCTGGGATCGGGTGCCGAGGGGCCTCCATCTGACCGCGATCTGGGGCGCCAGCGTGGGAAGCGTCGCGTCGGCCTACTTCATCATCTGCGCGAACTCGTTCATGCAGCATCCGGTCGGCTACGTGATCGACAAGGCTAAGGGCCGGGCTGAACTCACCGACATCTGGGCGGTTCTGACCAACAAGGTCGCGTTGGCGGCCTTCCCGCACACGCTGTTCGCGTGCTTCATGGTGTCCGCCGCCGTGATCATCTCTGTTGCCGCCTTCCACCTGTATCGCAATCAGCACCTCGAGACGATGCGGCCGGCGATGAGGTTCGGGCTCTGGATGATGGTGGCGGCGGGAGCCCTCACCGTGCTTTCCGGTGATCAGCTAGGCCTCGCGATGGTCGAGACGCAGCCGATGAAGATGGCCTCGGCGGAGGCGCTTTATCACACGTCGACGGGCTTCAACGCGTCGTTTTCGATCTTCAGTCTCGGCACGCCGAACGGGTCGAGTGAGATCTTCAGTATCCGGGTGCCGTATCTGCTGTCCTTCCTGTCGACGCACACCTTCGACGGCACGGTCGAGGGCATCGACAACCTCCAGGCCCAGTACCGCGCCGCCTACGGCCCGGGCGACTACTCGCCGATCATCTGGGTCACCTACTGGGCGTTCCGCTGGATGATGGGTCTCGGCATCATCGCCATCCTCATCTCGATGCTTTTCCTCCGGATCACGCGGAAGGGCCGCATGCCCACCAACAAGTGGGTGTGGCGGGTCGCAATGTGGAGCTTCCCCCTTCCTCTCGCGGCCATGATCGTCGGCTGGATCTTCACCGAGATGGGTCGACAACCGTGGCTCGTGTTCGGGCTCCTGAAGACGAGCGCGGGTGTGTCACCCGGGACGACAGGGATCGAGGTCCTGATCTCGCTGATCGCGTTCACCGCGATCTACGGGACTCTCGGGGTGGTCGAGTTCCGCCTCATCCTCAAGGCTGCGCAGGCCGGGCCCGACGAACCGACGAAGGTCGACGAGGTCACGGGCGAGCTCCTCCACGAAGCGACGGTGTATTGATGACTCTCCCCGACCTCTGGTTCCTGCTCATCGGCCTGTTTTTCACCGGCTACTTCGTCCTCGACGGGTTCGACTTCGGTGTCGGCATGTCGTTGCCGTTCCTTGGGCGTGACGACACCGATCGCCGCGTGTTGATCAATACGATCGGTCCGGTCTGGGATCTCAACGAGACCTGGGTGATCGTCGCGGGAGCGTGCCTCTTCGCGGCATTCCCCGAATGGTATGCGACCGTCTTCAGCGGCTTCTACCTGCCGATGCTCTTCATCCTGCTCGCCCTCATCCTGCGCGGTGTGTCGTTCGAATACCGTCATCAGCGACCCGACCACAAGTGGAAGCGCAACTTCGATCGGATGATCTTCATCGGGTCCGTGGTGCCCGCGTTCTCCTGGGGTCTCGTCTTCGCGAATATCGTGCGGGGCATGCCGCTCGATGCGAAGTTCAACTACATCGGCTCTTTCGGCGACCTGTTCAACGCTTACTCGGTGCTTGGCGGTCTTACGACGCTGCTGTTGTTCTTCACGCACGGGGTCATCTTCGTGTCGCTCAAAACCGACGGGGAGATCAGGATCCGGGCGCGTAAGCTCGCCATCCGCTCCGGTGTCGTCACGATCGTGGTGGCGGGAGCCTTCCTGCTCGCGACCTCGGTTGCCCACGGCACGCCCGCATCGATCATCCTTTCGGTCGCCGCCGTCCTGACCATCGTGGTGTCGTACGTCGCCAACCTCCGCGGCCGGGAGGGCGTCGCGTTCGGATTCATGGCTCTGACAATCGCCATCGCTGTTGCGAGTCTCTTCGGGGCGCTCTTTCCGAACGTCCTCCCGGCGACCAACGACCCGGCGAACACTATGACGATCGCGAATGCCTCGAGCGCCCATTTCACGCTCGCGCTGATGAGTTGGATCGCGCTGATCTTCGTGCCGCTGATCCTTGCCTACCAGGGCTTC
>JAODMX010000149.1 GCA_025464735.1 Frondihabitans sp.
CGCGCCGGTGCGGCGGGCGTGGGGGCGATCTCCCTCTCGGCCCTCCTCAGTGCCTGTGGAATCCAGGGATCCATCGCTCAGCAGGCCGCCTCGAAGGTCGATTGGACAAAGTACTGGGCCGAGCACAAGAAGACCGGCACCCTCGACTTTGCGAACTGGCCGCTCTACATCGACCAGGATCACGGCAAGAGCGAGTCGCTCGAACTCTTCACCAAGGCAACCGGGATCCACGTCAACTACCAGGCGGTGATCCAAGACAATGCGACGTTCTACGCGACCGTCTCACCGGAGCTCCGTGCCCACGAGGTGACCGGGTACGACATCGTCGTCATGACGAACGGCTGGGAACTCACGGAGATGATCCAGAACGGTTTCGTCGCCGAGCTCGACCATTCGCGCCTGCCGAACTTCGCAAGCAACGCCGCCGCCAACGTGAAGAACCCCAACTACGATCCCGGCAACAAGCACAGCGTCGTCTGGCAGACGGGCTTCACGGGCATCGCCTACAACACCAAGCTCATCGATCGGGAGATCACGTCCTTCGACGACCTGCTGGATCCGGCGTTCAACGGCCACGTCGGCATGATGAGCGACAACACGGAGCTGGGAAGCGCCGCGCTGCTCGCCATCGGGGTGTCGCCTGAGACGTCGACACCGGCCGATTGGCGGAAGGCAGCCGGCTGGCTCGAAAAGCAACGCCACCTCGTCTCGGGCTATTACGACCAGAGCTACATCAACAAGCTCGAAAACGGCGACACCTGGATCTCGCAGGCCTGGTCGGGCGACGTCTTCCAGGCGCAGCAGTCCGGCTACCCGCATATCAAGTTCGTGATCCCGAAGGAAGGCCAGATGATCTGGCACGACAACATGATGATCCCGAGGCAGGCGGCGCACCCCGTCGACGCCCTGGAGTGGATGAACTTCTACTACACCCCGAAGATCGCCGGGATCGTCGAGGACTGGGTCAACTACGTCTGTCCGGTGCCGGGTGCGAAGGCGTACATCGCCGGCCCGCTCCAGGACGCAACTGTCGCGAACAGTCCCCTGGTCTTCCCGAGCGCAGAGGTCGACAAGGTGTCGCACGAGTTCCGGGTCTACAAGGACTACGACGAGTACCAGGAGTGGAACACCATCTTCAACCCCATCATCCAGTCATGACCACGATCCTGACGCCGCCCCTGGGCGCGACCACACCCGACCCGCCGACCCCGACCGCGCGGACGAGACGCTCCGGCCGCCACGTGCCTTACCTCCTCAGCCTCGCCGGCGGAGCCTGGCTCCTGATCCTGTTCGTGATCCCGCTGATCTCGGGTCTGATCGTCTCGCTGGAATCGGGCAACCCCGACCAGGGCTACCAGTTCACCTGGAACTGGAGCGTGTACACGAACCTGTTCGTGAACGCGCCCGTTCCCTACGCGACGTTCTTCATCCGGTCGCTCATCTACGGCGGAACAGCGACGCTCATCACGATCCTCGTCGGCTACCCGCTGGCCTACTTCATCGCCTTCCGGGTCTCGCCGCGCTGGAAGAACGCGCTGCTCTTCCTGGTGCTGCTGAGTTTCCTGGTCTCGTTCGTGATCAGGATCGACATGTGGGCGTTCATCCTCGCCGATCAAGGGCCGGTGCTGACCGTGCTCCGCGACCTGCACCTCGCCTCGAAGGATTTCCACATCCTCGGCACTCCGGCCGCTGTGATCGGGGGTGACGCCTACAACGACCTGGCGTTCATGGTGCTGCCGATCTATGTCGCGCTGGAGAAGATCGACGTCCGCTTCCTGGAGGCTGCGGGCGACCTCTTCTCGAACCCGCGCACGGTGTTCGCGCGGGTTGTGCTGCCGCTGTCCCGCTCCGGGATCTTCGCGGGCGTGCTCCTCGTCTTCATCGACACGGTCGGCGACCCGGTGGATGCGTCACTCCTCGGCGGTACCAACACTTACACGATCGGCCAGGCCATCCAAGACGCCTACCTGACGAACCAGCAGTACAACGTCGCCGCGGCGCTCTCGACCGTTCTCATGGTCGTGCTCGGCATCATCCTGTTCATCTACGCCCGCATCGCGGGCACCGAGAACATCGAGAACCTCGTATGACGACAATGCTCACTCCGCCGGTCTTCGATACGGCTGGCGCCCAGGATCCGGCCCCGCTCACCGAGCCGCGAAAGCGCCGCCGTCCGCTGCTCGCCATCCTCTACTGGGTGGTGATCGGCATCACGATGGTGCCCATCTTCGTCATGATCGTCTACAGCTTCAACGACGTGCCGACGAACCGGATCAGCTTCCAGTGGAGCGGGTTCACGGGGTACTGGTACGCGAATCTCGGACAGGTCTCGGGGCTCACCAGTGCGTTCGTCACCTCGATCGAGATCGCGCTGCTCTCGGCTCTCATCTCGATCGTTCTCGGAGTGCCGCTCTCGCTCGCGCTGGAGCGCTACCGTTTCCTGGCGCGCGGCCCGCTGAACGCGACCGTGTATGCCGACATCGCCGCCCCCTCGATCGTGGTCGGCGCCGCGTCGCTCTCGTTCTTCCTGTCGACGAACATCGCCACCGGATTCGCCACCATCCTTCTCGTGCACGTGGCGTTCAACGTCGCCTACGTCGTCGTCGTGCTTCGCGCACGGCTCTCGGGAATGGGAACCGCGCTCGAGGAAGCGGCCGGAGATCTCGGCGCGAACCCGTTCACGGCGTTCCTGACGGTCACGCTGCCGCTCCTTCTCCCGGGAATCGTGGCCGGTGCTCTGCTCTCGCTGGCGATGTCGATCGACGACTACGTGATCACGAGTTTCGTTGCGGGCCCCAGCGTGACGTTCCCGCTCTTCGTGTACGGAGCTGCGAAGGTGGGGCTGCCGCCGCAGGTGCTCTGCTTTGGCACGATCATCTTCGCGGTTGGGCTCGCGGTCGCGCTCGTCAACGGTTTGCTGACCCGGCGGACAGGGGTGCGGGCGGCCGTCGACGACGCGTAGCTCTGCGGCTGAACACCGCATTTCGGCCGGCGTACCACCGCCGCGGCGCTGGTACGCCGGCCGAAATTCGGTGCGGCGCCCGTTAGCGGAGGCCGGCGCGGATCTCGCTGGCCGCCCAGAGTTCCTTCGCCAGTGCGGCGTCATTCGCCTGGCGAGTGGTCTTGCCTGGCGCGTTGAGGCGGTCGAAGTAGTTGCCGCTGGGAGCCGGAATCGTCTTCGCAGCAGCCAGGCGCACGAGAGGCTCGGCCCCCTCCTCGGGCGTGATCGCGAAGAGCCTCTGGCCGAGTTCGACGGCCGCGCTGCCACCCCCGAACGCCGACGCGACGAACCCCGGATGGAAGGCGAACGCCTGCACGCCCGTTCCGGTGAGCCGACGGGCGAGCTCGCGGGTGAACACGATGTTCTCGAGCTTGCTGGTGCAGTATGCCCGGAATCCGGCCACCCACAGCCCCCGACGACTGTCGAGGTCGTCGAGCGCGATGCGGCCCATCCGATTGCCGTCGCTCGAGGTCTGGATGATCCGGACCGAACCGGTCGGGGCGTCCTTGGCGGTCTCGAGGATCCGGGGGAGCAGCAGCGAGGTCAGTAGGAACGGCGCGAGGTGGTTGCTCTGGAACGTCACATCGAAGCCGTCGACCGTGGGCTTCCGTGTCGAGAAGGTGCCTCCGGCGTTGTTGGCGAGCACATGGATCCGGGGCAGATCGCCGAGGAGGGATTCGGCGAGGGAGCGGACGGCCGCGAGATCCGTGAAGTCGGCGGTGTAAGCCGTACCGCCGATCTCGTCGGCGACCTGGTTCGTCCGTTCGACGTTGCGACCGACGACAGCCACGGTGGCACCGAGCTTCGACAGGGCCCGGGCGGCAGCGCGGCCGACCCCGGAACTGGCTCCGGTGATGACGACCGTACAGTCGTCGAGACGGTCGGGGGCGGGCAGCGTCACGGTCATTGCTTCACGCTAGACCTGGTCGACTGGGAGGCGCCGATGAGGCACCCAGCACGCGCGCGAAGCCGCCGAGCGGGCGTCAGCGCCCCAGCGCGTGCCAGGCGAAGTCGTACATGAGCGCGAACAGCCGGGCGCTGTGCGCGTTGTCGACGGCACCACCGTGGCCCCCGTCGTCGTTCTCGTAGTAGAGGACACCCGGGATCCCGCGCGCCTGCATCCGGGCGGCCATCTTGCGGCCCTGCACCGGGCCGACGCGATCATCGCTGGTTGCGGCGTAAATGAGCGTCGGCGGGTAATCGACGTCGTCGCGAAGCAGGTGATACGGGGAGAACGCCTGGATGAACTCCCAATCGGAGGGGACGTCGGGGTCGCCGTACTCGGCGATCCAGGAGGCGCCCGCCGAGAGGTGCGTGTAGCGCTGCATGTCGAGCAGGGGCACGCCGCAGACGATGGCGCCGAAGAGGTGCGGGTACGTCGTCAGCATGTTGCCGACCAGGAGCCCGCCGTTGCTGCGGCCCTCGCAGGCGAGGCGTGCCGGTGCCGTGACGCCGCGGGAGACGACATCTTTCGCGATACTTGCGAAGTCTTCGTAGGCGCGGTGCCGGTTCTCGCGGAGCGCGGAGGTGTGCCACGACGGGCCGAACTCGCCGCCGCCACGGATGTTCGCGAGCACGAAGACCCCTCCACGCGCGAGCCAGGCGCGCCCGATGACGCCGCTGTACTCGGGCAGTCGCGAGGCGCGGAAGCCGCCGTAGCCGGAGAGGAGGGTTCGATGTGACCCGTCGAGCACGAGACCGCGGCGCGCGACCTGGAAGTAGGGCACTCGCGTGCCGTCGTCCGACGTGGCCCAGTGCTGTTCGACCTCGAGGTCGCCGGCCTCGAAGAAGGTGGGCGACGACTTGACGACGGCCAGCGGCTCGCTGCCGAGGACGCCGCGCAGGACGGTCGCCGGTGTCGTGAATCCGGTGGCGCGCACCCAGATCTCGTCGGATTCGTCAGGATCCGTGTCGATCACCTGGGCCGTGCTCAGCGCCGGCACGCCCGGAAGCGGAACTGACGGCCATGGCGTGTCGTCGGTCGTGGGGGTCAGGATCCGAAGTTCGGTCGCGACGTCAACGAGGAGGGTGAGCACGAGATAGTTCTTCGTCCACGCCCAGGTCTGCAACGACGTGTGCGCGTCGGGGGAGAAGACAACGGTATGGTCGCGGCCACCGCCGAGGAAATCGTCGAGGTCGAAGGCGACGAGCGACCCCGTCGGGAGCGTCGTGTCGCCGATGTTCCAGTCCGATCGGGGTTGCACGAGCAGTCGGTCGTGGTGGAGGTCGAGATCGGCGTCCTCGGGCACATCGATCGGCACCAGGGCTCCGTTGCGCTCAACGAGGGTGCGGCTGCGGTAGAAGTCGAAGACTTCGGTCACCAGGTCTCGCTCGAATCCTGGTGTGGAGTCGTGCGAGGCGACCACCATCAGATCGTCGGCCGAGACCTCGTGGACGAGGGCTGCCTGGTCGAGGGTCTGCCCGCGTCGGAGGCGAAGGGCGGTCCGTGGATAGCTCGAAGTGGTCATGCTCCCGGGCCCCGTGTCGGTGCCGACGTATACGGTGTCGCGGTCGATCCAGGAGACGTTCGACTTGGCCGTCGGCAGGACGAATCCGCCCTCGACGAACGTGCGCGTCTCGACGTCGAACTCGCGAACCGTCTTCGCGTCGCCGCCGTCGGGGGAGAGCGAGATGAGCGCGCGGGTGTAGTCGTGGGGAAGGAGGCGAGCGCCGCCGAAGACCCACTCGGTGCCCTCGTTGCGCCCGAGGGCATCGACGTCGAGCAGGACGTCCCACTCGATGGTGTCGGACAGGTAGCTGTCGAGCGTGGTCCGGCGCCAGAGTCCACGGGGATGTTCGCGGTCGCGCCAGAAGTTGTAGTAGTGCTCGCCCCGTTTCGAGACCAGAGGGACCCGGTCGTCGGAGTCGAGGACCTCCCGGATCCGGACCGCCAGGTCGTCGAATTCTGGCGACTCATACTGCGCCAGCGTGGCTTTGGTCTGGTCCGCCGCCCACGCGAGGGCCTCCTCGCCGTGGATCTCTTCGAGCCAGAGGTTCTCGTCCGTCGTCATCGTTTCAGCCTAGGGCCGCGGTGCGGGCGGGCAGAGCGTTAGCTCGAGCTGCCGCGCTTGAGCAGGAGGTGCGCGACGATGGCCGTCCAGCCCGTCTGGTGCGACGCGCCGAGGCCCTGGCCGGTGTCACCGTCGAAGTACTCGTAGAAGAGGAGGTTCTCGCGCCAGCGCGGGTCTTCCGACAGCAACGGGTAGCGCGCGTCAGAAGGGCGTCGTCCGTCGGGCCCAGGCCCCGGCACGAAGAGCGAGATGAGCCGGGTCGCCAGCGCATCCGCCGTCTCGCCGAGCGTCAGCGCGGTGCCGCTGCCCGCGGGGAACTCCACCGTCCGCCCCGTCGTCTCGTGGAGATCATTGGCCCGCAGCCCCTCGATCAACAGCGCGTTGAGCGGGAACCAGACCGGGCCTCGCCAGTTGGAATTGCCGCCGAAGAGGAAGGTCGTCGACTCGGCGGGCTCGTAGTCGACCGAGTTGGTCTGGCCACCGGCCTCGACCACGAAGGGGTGATCGCGGTGATAGGCGGAGATCCCTCGGATCCCGTGGTCGGAAAGCATGCCGGTTTCGTCGAAGACGTTGCCCAGCATGCGGAGGAGGCGCTCCGGTGGCACGAGTGCCATGAGCGTCGTGCGATCTTCTTCCGCCTCGCTCACGTGCACGTAGTCGCTGTACTCGGGGTGGTTCTTGAGCACCCAGTCGAGTCGCTCGCGGAACCGGGGGAGTGCGTCGATCCGCTCGTCGCTGTAGACGAGCGACGCCACCACCGGCACAAGGCCCACGAGGGAACGCACCTTGAGCGGCACATCGGTGCCATCGCTCAGGTGCAGGATGTCGAAGAAAAATGCGTCTTCGTCGTCCCACATCCCCGAGGTGTTGGCGGCGTGCGCGATCGAGAGGAAGTGCTCGACGAAGGTCGTAGCGATGTCCTGGTACGAGTCATCGACGTCGGCCAGCACCAGAGCGATCTGGAGCAGGTCGAGGCAGTAGTTCGCCATCCAGGCTGTCGAGTCGGCCTGCTCGATCGTTCCGACCGACCCAGGGAGCGTCGACCTGTCGATCGGCGCGATGTTGTCGAGCCCCATGAAGCCCCCGGCGAAGAGGTCAGAGCCCTCCTCCTTGTAGTAGATCCACCAGGTGAAGTTCATCAGCAGCTTGTGGAAAATTCGCTTCAGGAAGGCGAAATCGGTGCTGCCGTCGATTTGGAACACCTGGAGTGCGGCCCAGGCGTGGGTGGGCGGGTTGACGTCGGAGAAGTTCCACTCGTAGGCGGGCAGCTGGCCATTCGGGTGCATGTACCACTCGCGCAGCAGCAGGATGAGCTGTGCCTTCGCAAACGCGGGATCGACGTGGGCGAGCGTGACGCAGTGGAAGGCGAGGTCCCAGGCCGCAAACCACGGGTACTCCCAGGTGTCCGGCATGAGCAGGACGTCGTGTGCGTCGAAGGTGTGCCAGGCGCCGTTTCGGACCCCCTCGCGCGCCGGATCCGGAGCCGGGCCGGCTGGATCCCCGCCCAACCAGGTGCTGACGTTGAAGTGGTAGAACTGCTTCGACCAGAGCAGCCCCGCCATCGCCTGGCGCAGCACCCGCGCCTCGTCGGCCGTCGTCCCGGCCGGCGTCATCGCCGCCCAGTAGGTGTCGGCCTCGCTGCGGCGGCGGGCGATCACCGCGTCGAACGCGGCCGCGTCGAGCGGTGCTCGATCGCGGGTGTGTGCGGCGCTGACGCCAGTCCGCGGACTACCGTCGTCGCCGGAAACCGCCGCCGCACCGGCTTCAGCCGTGAGCCGCACGCGGATCGTGGCCAAGGCTCCCGGCTCGACCGTCAGGGAGTAGTCGAGCGCTGCCTTCGTACCGGTGCCGCCGGGATTGACCGTCGGCGCGCCACCCACGACGTGGTCGTTGATACCATCCTTCGGGTACGCGGGAGCCGTCGCCGAGCCGTAGAGCTTCTCCGTGTTCGTCTCGTTGTCACAGAAGAGGAACGCAGGATGCCCGTCGCCGGCAAGGCGCAGTTGTCCCGTCTCGCTTGAGGACGCCAGCAGCGTCGTGCCCTCGCTGGTGATCGTGGGACGCTCGGTGTGGGCTGGATCCCACGACCAGGTGTTGCGGAACCAGAACGTGGGGAGGACTCGCACCGTTGCGGTCTCGGATCCTGCGTTCTCGACCGTGATCTGCATCAGGAGGTCGTGCGGCCCGTCTTTCGCATAGTCGACCGTTACCACCCAGTACTTCGACTCATCGAAGACGCCCGTATCGACGAGTTCGTACTCGTCGTCGTGCTTGCCCCGGGCCTTGTTGGTCTCGAGGAGGTCTTCGTACGGGAAGGCCGCCTGGGGGTAGTGGTAGCGCCACGAGTTCCAGGAGTGGGTCGGTGTGCCGTCGGTGAACCACCAGTAGTCTTTGGCGTCTTCGCCGTGGTTGCCCTCCTCGCCGGTGAGGCCGAACATGCGCTCTTTGAGAATGGGATCGACGCCGTTCCAGAGCGCGAGCGAGAGGCACCAATTCTGGCCGAGGTCGCAGAACC
>JAODMX010000495.1 GCA_025464735.1 Frondihabitans sp.
TCAGACGAAGAGCTGCCGGCTACCCGCGGTCGGCCACTACGTCTGGGTCGAGACGATCGATCCCGCCGACACCCCGATCGACAAAGGGCGAGACAGGGTCCGGCCGTGGAAATCGCCGTTCGGAGTCGCGAGCGAGGTCACGCTCGTTCCCGTGCCGCCGGTCGAGCCGGTCGTCCCAACGATCATGACCCGGGTCGAGCAGCCCTCCGTCGAGCCGGGCACCTGCGTGACGGACGGTCTCGAGGTGACCGGCCTGGATCCTGCGCTCGGAGTCTCATTCGAGGTCGAGTCGCTTCTCGTGGGGCCTTTCCGAGACGAGGTCGCCGACGGCCATGACCTTCGCGGCGAGTTCGACCAGCTCCCCCTCGTCGGAACCATCACGACCACCGTCACGGGCAACGGTGCGTACGAGACCGACTGCGTGAAGATTCCCGACGACGGCCACTACGTCTTCGTGTTCCGCAGTGCGGGTTCCGCGCCGGATCCCGATGGAGACCAGGTGGTCGGGCCCTTCTCCGATCTCGTGGCGCACCGGTCCGAGATGGTGAAGGCCAAGCGGCCCGACGTGCCCCCACCGCCGCCAACCACTCCACCCACGACGCCGGTCTCTCCGCCGCCGACCGTGCCTCCCGCACTCGCCTTCACCGGAAGCCGCGGCATCGACACGGCCATCGTGGCGGGCCTCGGCGCGCTGATGGTCGGCGGCCTCGCCCTCGTCGGGAGTCGCGCAGCGCGTCGATCACGAATGCGTCGGGCGTCGCTCGTCGAGATGTCGGACGAGCAGGGCGACGCGTGAACTCGGGGCGGGCGTTACGGGCGGGCCTGGGCGCCCGCCCCCGCGTCAAGCGGGCGTCAGATCTTTTCGATGGGAGCGACCTTGATCAGGAGCTTCTTGCGCCCCGCGCTGTCGAAAACCACCTCAGCGATGCGACGAGCGCCCTCGCCCGTCACAGCGACGACCCGGCCTTCGCCGAAGTCGACGTGCGAGATGCGGTCGCCGGCCTCCAGCACCAGATCACCGTTGTCGCGCACGGTGCCGGTGACGCGGTTCGCCCACTCGGTCTTCGGCTTGGTCTTCGCTGCGGCCGTGGCTCGGTCGTAACTGCCGTGCCCGAAACCGCCGGCCGATCGCGGACGGCCGCCCGAAGACCCGTCGCCAAAACCGCCCTCACGGCGAGCATTCAGAGCACGCGGCTGCGTGCCGCCGCGGCTATTGGCCATGCCGGGAGACTGCTTCCACTCGATCAGCTCGACGGGGATCTCCTGGAGGAACCGCGAGGGCATGGCGACGTTGACCTCGCCGAACTGCGCGCGGGTCATCGCCAGCGAGAGATAGAGCCTCTTGCGGGCCCGCGTGATTCCAACATAGAAGAGACGGCGCTCTTCGGCCGGGCCGCCCGGCTCGGATGCCGACATCCGGTGCGGCAGCAGGTCTTCTTCGACGCCCGTCAAGAAGACCGCCTCGTACTCGAGCCCCTTGGCCGTGTGCAGGGTCATCAGCGAAACGGTGCCGCTGCTGTCGTCCAGGTCGTCGGCAGCGGCGACAAGCGTCACCTCTGTGAGGAAGTCGAGGAGCGTGCCGTCGGGGTTGTTCTTCTGGAACTCCTTCGTCACCGCGACAAGCTCGTCGATATTCTCGGCGCGAGCCTCGTCTTGAGGGTCGCGCGACGCTCGGAGCGCGGCCACGAGACCGCTGCCCTCGATGAGTGCCGTGAGAACGTCGCTCACAAGGTCGGTCGCAGCCGTCGCCGAGACATCGTCGAGCAGCTTGGCGAGGCCGGTGATCGCGCCGGTGACCTTCGGCCCCAGGCCAAGCTCACCCGCGTTGCGGAGCGCGTCGCGAAGGCCGACCTCGTGCTGATCGGCGTAACGCTGCAGGGCCGTCTCGGTCGCGGGGCCGATTCCGCGCTTCGGCACGTTCATGATGCGGCGGAGAGCCATCGGATCCGCGGGATTCGCAACGGAGATCAGGTAAGCCATCGCGTCTTTGATCTCGGCCCGCTCGTAGAACTTCGTGCCGCCGAGCACTCGGTAAGGGATCGCGGAACGGATGAAGATCTCTTCGAGCGCTCGCGTCTGCGAGTTGGTGCGGTAGAAGACCGCGATGTCTTTGTACGCCGTGCCTGCCTCGTGAAGGGCGGCGATCTCGTCGGCGACGAACTGAGCCTCGTCGTGGCCGGTGTAACCGGTGAACCCGACGATCTTGTCTCCCGCGCCGACAGTCGTGAACAGACTCTTGGCCTGGCGGTCGAAGTTGTTGGCGATCACGGAGTTCGCGGCGTCGAGGATGTTCTGGGTCGAGCGGTAGTTCTGTTCGAGAAGGATGACCTTCGAGTTCGGGAAGTCATGCTCGAACTCGGTGATGTTGCGGATGTCCGCGCCACGGAAGGCATAGATCGATTGATCGGAGTCGCCCACGACCGTGAGAGATGCGCCCGGGATCCGGCCGCTGCCGTCGGTGAGAGTTGCGACGAACTGACCGCCGCGCTCCAGCTCTTCGACATGCTGCGGGTCGATTGGCCTCGTGAGTTCGCGAATCAGGGCGTACTGAGCGTGATTGGTGTCCTGGTATTCATCGACCAGCAGGTGCCGGAACCGACGCTGGTAGGTCGCCGCCACATGCGGGAAGGCACGGAACAAATAGACGGTCTGAGCGATGAGGTCGTCGAAGTCGAACGCGTTGGCTCGCTGAAGCTCACGGGTGTACTGGCGGAAGATCTCGAGGAACATCACCTCCTGCGGGTCGCCCATATTGATCTGCCGCGAGTACGACTCGACGTCGCTCAACTCGTTCTTGAGCTTGGAGATCTTACCGGCGGCCTGACTCACGGTGAAGCCCAGCGAGTCGGCGTCGAGCTCTTTCAGGATCCGCTTCAGCAGCGCTCTCGAATCGGCGGAGTCGTAGATCGTGAAGCTCTTGGTGAATCCGAACTGCTCGGCTTCGCGACGCAAAATCCTTACGCAGGCGGAGTGGAACGTCGAGATCCACATGCCCTCAGAAGAACGACCGATGAGAGCCGAAACTCGCTCGCGCATCTCGGCCGCGGCCTTGTTGGTGAACGTGATGGCGAGGATCTGACTCGGCCACGCCTCGCGCGAATCGATCAGCCCGGCGATGCGACGCGTGAGCACGCTCGTCTTTCCGGAGCCCGCCCCTGCGACGATCAGAAGGGACTGACCGCGGTACTCGACCGCTTCTTTCTGCTGCGGGTTCAAGCCCGCGGTCAGACGATCGGAGAACGACCCGGGGCCGTTCGTGGGGTCGGAGGGCTCGAGCACGATCGTCATGGTGTACCCAGCTTAAGCGTGCCCGCCGACACCGGACGTGCTCCTCCGAAGCTCCTCAGGCCGGGGCAGTCTCTCGGCCCAACACCTCGAGCGCGAGGTCCGGGTGATCGACGAACACCCCGTCGACACCGGTCGCGGCCACCCGGGCAAACTCACTGCGCCACGCCCCGAACGCCTCCTTGCTCGTGCCGCGGCGGAACGCCTTCGACAAGAACCTGTTCTCAGGGCGCAGGGTCCAGGTGAAGACCTCGAGACCGAGCGCGTGTGCACGATCGACGATTGCCGGATCCTCCCTGCCAGCGCCGTTGATCAACAGCTTCTTCGTGACGCTGATCCCGTCGATGTCCTGGGCCAGTCGGGCTAGACCGTCCGGTTCGAGCTGCTCGGCGTAGGTCTCGGCCTGAGCACCGTTGCGCGCGACGAGGTCGGCGGCTGAGCCCTTGTTGTCGAGGAGGTAGATCGTCTTGCCTGAGGCCCCGCGCGCCCGCACCTTCGCAAGCACAGTCTGCTCGAAGCATTCGACGGTTAGCCGCGGATCGTCGAGCCACCCGGCGGCGGCGAGTTCGGCCACGAACAGTTCATCGAGCGGAAGGCCGATCGACTCGAAGTAGGTGGCGTGTTTGATCTCGGCGACAAGGCCGACGCCAGTGCCATCGATCGCCCCCCTCCGCGTTTCGTCCGAGTCGAGCAGCGCGAGCAAATCGGCGAGTCTCACGATTCCGCCCTCACCATCGTGCGCGGCGCTCAGCGGCCGAATCAGAGGGAGGCGCTCGTTGATGCGAAGGGTCGACAGCTCTGCCCAGGTGAAGTCTTCGGTGAACCATCCCGTCACCGAGACCCCGTCGATCTCCTTCGTCGTGCGTCGATCGCGGAAGTCCGGGTGCGATTCGACGTCGGTGGTCGTGGAGATCTCATTCTCGTGACGCAGCACGATCACGCCGTCCTTCGTTGCCACGAGGTCCGGTTCGATCGCGTCAGCACCGAGGTCGATGGCCAGACGATACGCGTCCAGTCCGTGTTCGGGGCGGTAGCCCGAGGCTCCACGATGGGCGATGACGATCGGAACGCGACTCACCTCGTAAAGGTAGCCGCAGGATCCCTGTGGAGACTCCTCGAGAAGGTAAACATCCGGTGTGCATCGGCTGCAAAGCTGCATCCTCTGCAGTTATGCCTTCCGCGAATCCGCCTCTCATCAGGTAAATTCTCAGTCCCCTGCGATGACCACTCGGCTACCATCGTTGTACAGCGTGTTTCACAGCACAGATCACCGCGGAGGACCAATGGCCCACTCAAATCCCGGCTTCAGCCAGTCGCCGGCTTTCTCCAACAACAGCAACGACCTCGTCAAGTGGCAGAACAGCCAGGCGGCGGCTCGGCAGCCCGTTGTCAATGGCGGGATGTCGGCCGAGCAGCTGCAAGACCTGTACAGCCGTCCGAGCGCCACCCCGCAGGACACCGATCGGATGTCGTACGAAGACACCATCGCGAAGACGTTCGGCGCCTTCGCCGTGCTCCTGGTCGGCGCTGTCGCCGGCTGGTTCTTCCCCGTGCTCGCGATCGTGGGTGCGCTCATCGGCTTCGTCCTGGCGATGGTCAACATCTTCAAGAAGCGCCCGTCGGCCGCTCTCGTGTTGCTCTACGCCGGCTTTGAAGGCCTCTTCGTCGGCGGGATCTCGGCCTTCTTCGACGCGAAGTACCCTGGCATCGTTCCGCAGGCGGTGTTCGGCACGCTCGGCGTGTTCGCCGTGACGCTCGCTCTCTTCGCCTCCGGCAAGGTGCGTGCTTCGAAGCGCGCGACGCAGATCTTCCTCGTGGCCATGTTCGGCTACGTCGCCTATTCCCTGGTCAACGTCGGCCTCATGGTCTTCGGCGTGGGTGCTGCGTCCGGCCAGTTCGGCCTCAGCAGCGTGAAGATCGCCGGCATCGGCATCCCGATCGGCGTCATCATCGGCTTCGTCGTGGTCCTCATGGCCGCCTACTCCCTGGTGCTCGACTTCACGCAGATCAAGGTCGGCGTCGACCGCGGCGCCCCGCGCATCTTCGGCTGGACCGCCGCCTTCGGTCTCGTCGTCACCATCGTCTGGCTTTACACCGAGATCCTGCGGCTCCTCGCCCTCATGAGGGGCAACAACTAGCCAGCGCCTCGCACGCGCGCAGAACGGGCCGCCCCTTCGGGGTCGGCCCGTTCTGCCGTCCGGTCGCCGCTGCGCGGCCCAGCCCGCTCGGCCCGGCGTCCGCCGGTCTCGCTTGCGCGGCCCAGCCCGCTCGGCCCGGCGTCCGCCACCACAATTCAGGCCTGAGTTATGCAACTCAGGACCCACGACCGCGACGAGCACGTAGGTCAGGAGCCGGCCGCCGGAGAACGCCGCAAGTCAGGCCGCGACCTCGCGGTCTCCTGACTTCTGTGGGGACGCCGCTCGCGGCCTCGACGCTAGACCCTCGCTTCCGGCTGCCGCGGTGGTCGTAGGACCACCGTCCAGGCCGAAGGCGAGGGTTCAGCGTCGCGCGAGCAGCGCGCTACTCCCACTCGATGGTGCCTGGCGGCTTCGAGGTGACGTCGAGCACGACGCGATTGACTCCGGCCACCTCGTTGGTGATGCGGTTCGAGATGCGGGCCAGGACGTCGTAGGGCAGACGGGTCCAGTCGGCCGTCATGGCGTCCTCTGACGAGACCGGGCGGAGCACGATCGGGTGGCCGTAGGTGCGGCCGTCGCCCTGCACTCCGACGGAGCGCACGTCGGCCAGGAGGACCACGGGGCACTGCCAGATCTCGCCGTCGAGACCGGCTGCGGTGAGTTCGGAGCGGGCGATCTTGTCGGCCGCGCGGAGGAGTTCGAGACGCTCGTGGGTGACCTCGCCGACGATCCGGATCCCGAGGCCAGGGCCGGGGAAGGGCTGGCGGCCCACGATGACCTCGGGCAGACCGAGCTCGCGGCCGATGGCGCGAACTTCGTCTTTGAACAGGGTGAGCAGGGGCTCGACCAATTCGAACTGGAGGTCTTCGGGGAGCCCGCCGACGTTGTGGTGACTCTTAATGTTCGCGGTGCCGGAGCCTCCGCCGGACTCGACGACGTCGGGGTAGAGAGTGCCCTGCACCAGGAACTTCACCGATTCGCCGTCCGACGCCGACGCGGCCTCCATGACGAGGTCGGACGCGGCGGCCTCGAAGGTGCGGATGAACTCGCGGCCAATGATCTTGCGCTTCTGCTCGGGATCGGTCACGCCGGCCAGAGCATCGAGGAACTGCTTCTCGGCGTCGATCGTGATCAGGCGCACGCCGATGGCGGCGACGTAGTCTTCTTCGACCTGCTTCCGCTCGTCGGCCCGGAGAAGACCGTGATCGACGAAGACACAGGTGAGCTGGTCGCCGACGGCCTCGTGCACGATCGCGGCGGCGACGGCTGAGTCGACCCCGCCAGAGAGGGCGCAGATGACGCGGGCGCCACCGACCTGGACGCGGATTCGTGCAACCTGCTCGGCGATGACGTTGCCGCTGTTCCAGTCGGCGGGAATGCCCGCCGCCCGATGGAGGAAGTTCTCAAGCACCGCCTGGCCGTACGCCGTGTGCTTGACCTCGGGGTGCCACTGCACCCCGTACAGGCGTCGGGCATCGGAGGCGAACGCCGCGACCGGGGTCGAGGTGCTCGACGCAAGAACCTCGAAGCCTTCCGGCGCCTTCGAGACCGAGTCGCCATGGCTCATCCACGTGGTCTGCTCGGCGGGCTGGCCGTCGAGAAGCTTCGACGCTGTTCCCGTGACATGGACGTCGGTCGCGCCGTATTCGCGCAAACCGGTCTGAGCGACCTCGCCGCCGAGAGCAACCGCCATGGCCTGGAAGCCGTAGCAGATGCCGAGGACAGGAACGCCGAGCTCGAGAATGCCTGCGTCGAGTGACGGGGCGCCCTCTTCGTAGACACTCGACGGACCGCCGCTCAGCACGATCCCCACGGGGTTCTTCGCCGCGACCTCGGCGGCTGTGATCGTGTGCGGCACGATCTCGGAGTACACGCTGGCCTCCCGCACCCGACGCGCGATCAACTGCGCGTACTGCGCCCCGAAATCGACGACGAGGACGGGCCTCTGCGAAGTCTCGTCGCTCATGCGGTGGCTGCCGCCTGGCGCGCACCGGCACGCTCAGAAATGAGCAGCTCGTATTCGGAACGGGCGATCTTAGCCATGTGGTGCTCCACGAAGAAGGAGAGGAAGGGAATGACCCCTCCGAGGGCGATCAGGACGAAACGCGTGAAGGGCCAGCGCATGATGCTCCAAAGACGGAAGTCCATGAAGAGGTAGACCACATACAGCCAGCCGTGCACGATCAGGATACCGAGCGAAAGATCGAGGGCCGGGTGACGGATCGTGCCGGCGGGCACGAACAGCCCGCGCGGATCGCCCAGCGCCAGCTCGGTGTGCAGCGGGGTGTACTTCAGCACCATCTCCATGCAGAGCAGGAGCAGCATCACGCCCGTGACGTAGGCGGAGATCTGGTACAAGCGGACAGCCAGAGGGATCTTCGGGATGTCGCGTGGCCGGGGCTTGATGGGCATATCAGCGATTCTAGTCGGCCAAGAAGGGGCACTTGATGGGATCGGACGACGTCGAGAGAGCCAACGTCACGGACTGCGGATCAGTCGCGGTGGGGCTGCGACGCGGGATCGGAGCCGACGAGAGCCGCGGCTTCTTCGGCCTCCTCCAGCTCGCGCTCGTAGGTGTCGCGCACGAGGCGATACCAGAGGAAGATCGCGAAACCGGCGAAAACGACCCACTCGACCGCGTAGAACACGTTCAGCCAGTTGAGGGTGGCCTTGTCGATCGGCGGTGGCGAGTAGATGGCCTCGAGCGAACCCCAACTCCGGTCTGCGACCACGTAGCCGTTGTAGGCGTCTCCTGAGAAGTCGTTCCACTCGTTGATGAGTTGAGGAACGGCCAGGACGGTCTCCTCGCCGGAGGTGAACTTGCCGTCGTCGACGTCTTCGGTGGGGAGGTAGCGACCGCCCAGATCGAGCACAGTCGGTGCAGTGGGTACGTGCGAGATGGCGGAACGGGCGCCCGCCGCCGTGGGGCTCCAGCCGAGCGCGACTGCGAGTGACGCGTTGTTCGTGTCGTCGACGAAACGACCGACCAGCCAGTACCCGGTCTTGCTGTAGTTGAGGCGATCGCTGATCACCCGAAAGTCGCGGACGTCGAACGTGCCCTCGACGGAGACCTTCTGGCCGGTGAGTTTGTCGAGGAACTCGGATTGCGGCTTCGTGACGTCGGAGAGGACCTTGCGCGTCTCGGATCCTGTGTTGACGGGTTTGAGGCTCTGCACACTTCGGTCAAGCTGCCAATGGCCGAGGTAGGCGAAGAGTGCCGCGACCACCAGGGCGAACACGAGCATGCCGATCCACTTCGGCCTCCGTGCGACGACCCACATTGAGTCGGGTAGCTCGGTGATCTCGGTCGCGGTGTCGTGCATCAGTACTCGGGATCTCTCTGCCTGGTCGATCGTTGGTCGGACTGCTGACCCGCCTGCTCGGCGGCCGTGTCGACGACATCGTCGTCGCGTTCATCGAACTCCGGCTCGAAGTCGTCGTCGGCCTCGAGTTCGAACACGTCTTCGTCGCTCCGCACACTCGGCAGGCTGTCGCCTGCGAGCGCCGCTTCCATCAGCGCGATCTCCTCGCCATGACGGGGAGCCGCATCACGGTCGGGGCCGGCAACGCCGGCTTTCTTCCGCGAACGCAAGAGTACGCCTCCGATCCGCTCGGAATTGGCGGCGAGCAGCGGCCCGATGACAGCCATGATGAGCACGTACAGGCCCGCAAAGGGCTGGATACGGTGGTCGAGCCCCGCGCCGAGAGACAGTGTCGCCAAAATCAGGGCGAATTCACCGCGATTGTGCAGGATGAAAGCGGTGTTGAGCCCCGCCTGCGGACCCAGTTTGTTGAGCCACGCCACGAACTGACCGGCACCGATGTTCACGAGCATGGTCATGACGACGGCGCCGATGACCGGCCAGACGACCAGTGGGAACAGCCCGGGGTTGAGTCCCAGCCCGAAATTCAGGAAGAAGAAGGCGGCGAACACGTCGCGCATCGGCAGAGCGAACGTCTCGACTCGGTTGCGGAACCGGGTGGCACCGATCACGAGCCCGATGAGGAAGGCGCCGATCGCATCCGTCACGCCGAGGATCTCGCCGATGCCGGCGAACATGACCGCGAGCCCGAAGAACAGGATCGTGAACAGCTCGTCGTCACGCGTGCGGATGAGTCGCGAGACGACCTTGCCTCCCCAGCGGGCGATGCTGAACATGACTATGAGGAAGAGGAAAGCGACCAGGAGCTCGCCGATGACCGGCAGGGGATCGGTCTGGCCGCTGAGGACGACCGACACGATGGCCAGGTAGATCGCGATGAAGATGTCTTCGACGACCGTGACACCCAGGATCATTGGGGTCTCGTTGTTCGCGAGCCTCCCGAGCTCGATCAGCAGCTTCGTGACGATGGCGCTCGACGAGGTGGCCGTGATTCCCGCGATGATGAGCGCCTCACGCGTGCCCCAACCGACCCAGAAGCCGAAAGCGAGGCCGGCGACCATGTTCGCGAAGATGTAGCTGCCACCCGAGAGGACGAGTTTGCCGACATTGCCGAAAAACTCGTCTTGGTCGAACTCGAGACCGAGATTGAAGAGCAGCAGGATGAGACCGAAGATCGCGATCAATTCGATCTTGTCTTGACCGAAACTCAGCGGGAACCAGCCGACGTGGGGGCTCGCGAGAAGCCCGACCACCATGTACACAGGGATCGTAGGCAGGCCGACCAGTTTGGCCAACCTGCCGAGCACGTAGGCGATCAGCAGTAGGACTCCGAGGACGAGGAGCTCTTGGCCGAGGTGCATAGAGCTAGTCTCCGGGCGGGGAGTCGATCGAGGCCGACGCGGCGGAGGCCTTGACGCCGCCACTGCGGTAGAACGAGAAGGCCTTGGCGACCTTTTCCGGCGAACCCGCGACGACAAGGGTGTCGCCTGGGAACACTCGGAAATCGCCCGAGGGTGCGGGGTTGGCCGACTCGCCGCGGACGACGGCGACGACAGTCAGACCGACGACCCCCTTCGCGGCGAGGTCGCCGAGGGGCTGGCCGGCGATGTGGTCGTCGTAGTCGACGGTGAACCAGTCGATGCTGAGGCCGGGCATCTGCTCGAGCGCCGAAAGCGACTCGGTGATGCGAGTGCCGCCGAGCAGCTCGGCGAGGGTGTGTGCCTCGTCTTCGCTCAGACGCAGCGAGACCTTCTTCACATCTTTGCCATCGCCTTCGTCACTGAACGTGATGAGGTCGCTGTGGCCGGAACGGTGAGTGATGACACCGCACTTGCCACCGTCATCGGTGATGAAGGTGTGAAGGACTCCGACACCGGGGAGTTTCACACGACGCACGTCAACCATGGGCTGGTCTCCAGAAGCTTGGGGGCAGTCGTCTCAGCTTACCTTTCGGGTCTGCAAAGCAAGTCGGGCTGCACTACACCTGTGGATAACGCTCGCGAGGGGTCGGGGATTCCGTCAGTTCGCCTTGCGCGTAGTCCGCTTCGGCCGCTCGGATGCGGCCGGTTTCGGGAGCGGCGGCACGACAACGTCGTCCTCCTCGAAACCGAAGGCGATGTCGGGCGCCTCGAGGCGGACCCGGTCGGCTGAGGCGTCGTCCGGCTCGAGCTGGCTCGCGCGTTCGGCGGCCACCCGCGCGAGGTAGTTGCTCACCTCGGCAGCGGTCTCCTCCTCGCTCCAGCCGAGCACCCCCGCCATGAGTCGGGCTGCGACGGGAGCCGCCGAGTCACCGCGATCCCAGGCCTCGATCGAGATCCGCGTGCGTCGCGCCAGCACGTCCTCCAGATGCAGCGCTCCTTCGTTCGCCGCCGCGTAGACCACTTCCGCCTGCAGGTAGTCGTCGGCGCCGGGCAGCGGCTCCGCGAGCTCCGGGTTCGCACCGATCAGGTCGAGCACCTCGTCGGAGAGGGTGCCGTAGCGATTGAGCAGGTGCTCGATCCGCACTTTGTGCAGCCCGAACGCGCGGCCCACTTTGCCCGCCTTGTTCATGGCAGCCCAGTACCCCTCGGCACCGAGGAGTGGGATCTCTGTGGTGACGCTGTCTGGGATCCTGCCGTCCAGGGCCGCCACGGCCTCGTCGATGGCGTCCTTCGCCATCACGCGATACGTGGTCCACTTGCCGCCCGCAACGACGACGAGACCCGGCACCGTGTGCGCCACGATGTGTTCGCGCGAGAGTTTCGAGGTCTGGTCCGACTCCCCCGCAAGGAGCGGCCGCAGGCCCGCGTAGACGCCCTCGACGTCGTCGCGGGTCAGCGGCACGGCGAGCACCCGGTTGACGTGCTCGAGGAGGTAATCGATGTCGGCTGCCGTAGCCGCCGGGTGGGCCTTGTCGAGGTGCCAGTCGGTGTCGGTCGTCCCGACGAGCCAGTGCCTGCCCCACGGGATCACGAAGAGCACGCTCTTCTCGGTGCGGAGGATCATGCCCATCTTCGACTGGAAGCGGTCGCGAGGGATCACCAGGTGCACGCCTTTCGAGGCCCGCACCTTGAACTGCCCGCGCGTGCCGACCATGGCCTGCGTGTCGTCGGTCCAGACGCCCGTCGCGTTCACGACCGGCTTCGCTTTGATGTCGAACTTCTCGCCGGTCTGGATGTCGTGCGCGTGCACGCCGACGACGCGCTCCCCCACCTTGATGAAGCCCTCGACCCGCACCCGGCTGACGGCGTGGGCTCCGTAGCTCGACGCCGTCCGCGCGAGCGAGGCGACGTAGCGGGCGTCGTCGACCTGCGCGTCGTAGTAGGTCATGCCGCCGACCAGGGCGTCTTTCGACAGGCTCGGGATCG
>JAODMX010000496.1 GCA_025464735.1 Frondihabitans sp.
AAGTCAATCTCGGGGTCGATTCCCTGCGTGAAGAGATTGATGCCGAGCGCGACGATGTCAACGTTGCCGGTGCGCTCTCCGTTGCCGAACAGGCACCCTTCGATCCGGTCGGCACCGGCCAAGTAGCCCAGCTCGGCCGCGGCGATAGCAGTGCCTCGGTCGTTGTGCGGGTGCAGCGACAGGAGGACGTTCTCCCGGTGCGCCAGGTTGCGCGACATCCACTCGATGGCGTCGGCATAGACGTTCGGCGTCGCCATCTCGACGGTCGCGGGAAGGTTGACGATCACTTTCCGCTCCGGCGTCGGCTCGAAGACCTCGATCACCGCGTTGCAGATGTCGCGGGCGAACTCCAACTCTGTGCCGGTGAAGCTCTCGGGCGAGTACTCGTAGTAGACCGTTGTGCCCGGCACCGTGGCCTCGGCGGCCTTGCACAGCCGGGCGCCCTCCAGGGCGATCTCCATGATGCCCTGTTTGTCGGTGCGGAAGACGACGTCACGCTGGAGGATGCTTGTCGAGTTGTACAGGTGCACGATCGCCTGCTTCGCGCCCTTGATCGACTCATACGTGCGGTTGATCAGGTACTCTCGCGCCTGCGTCAAGACCTGGATCGTGACGTCGTCGGGGATCGCATTCTCTTCGATCAGGCTGCGCACGAAGTCGAAGTCGGTTTGCGATGCGGAGGGGAACCCGACCTCGATCTCCTTGTAGCCCATCTTGATGAGCAGATCGAACATGATCCGTTTGCGCTCGGGGCTCATCGGGTCGATCAGCGCCTGGTTGCCGTCACGCAGGTCGACGGCGCACCAGCGCGGCGCCTTCGTGATGCGCTTGGTGGGCCAGGTGCGGTCGGGCAGGTCGACAACGATCTGCTCGTGGAAGGGGATGTATTTGTGGATCGGCATCCCCGACGGCTGCTGGGTGTTCTTCATAATGTCTCCTCGTCTGGTGCGAGTCGCGATGCGCGTCTCAGCGATTTCAGCCAACGACAAACTCCGCGACGAGGGAGGCTTTAGAACGAAGCCTCGTCGCGGCAGCTAAGGAGGAGCAGGCCGAACAACACAAAACGACACTAGCACCGCTCGCCTGACGCAGGTCAAGACGTGACGGACCGCAGCAGCTTCGGCACCTGTCGGACGGAGAGCCCGGGAAGATAGGCGCGCGCCAGGGCGGTGCCGATCGCCGGCAGTTGCAGCGGATCCGGGTAGGCCATCAGAAGCGGAACGAACTCGGGCTGGAACTTGAGCTTGAAGGTCAGAAGCGACTGGAACCCGTAGGCCGGTTCGAGCACGCGCGCCAGGAATGCGAGCAGCCTCTCGGTCTGGGACGCATTCGTCTCGTCTCCCGGATCCGGAGACGTCCCGGCCAGTGGCGCGGCCGAAAGACTGACGAACTCGACGTTGTCGGCCTGCGCGCGCAGCGCCGTCGACGCGATCACGAATTCCATCACACCGTTCATCGACTCGGGCCGTCGGCGCATGAAGTCGAGCGTCCAGCCGATGACCCGCCCGTCACGGTAGCTGGGCAGCCAGCTCGTGACCGCGATCACCTGCTGAGTGTCGTCGATCGCCAGCATCAGCGCCACGTCATGGTCCATCAATTCGTCGAGCCCACCGAGAGTGAATCCCATCTCGGGAAGATCCTTCTCGGCCACCCACTGCTCCGAGATGTCCGAAATCTGACGCGCGAGAGCCGGAGGGAGCGACGAGTACGAGGTCCACTCGGCACGGACACCCGACTTGGCCGCACGGTTGATACTGGAACGCACGTCCTGCCATTTCTTGCCCTGCATGGCGAAGGTCGCCGGTCGCAGGACCGTCTCCTCGCCGACGGGCAGGGTCGACCAGCGAAGCTCCCGGAACACCGGCGCGAGGTCTTCGCGCACGCTGTAGAACACGGGCACGAGCCCCCGGTCGTCACACCACCGCGCGAAGGCGAGGACCACCTCGGCGCAGCGGTCGGGCTCACAGAGCGGGTCTCCGGTCGTGAGAGCCGTTCCGCCGACCACGCGGTAAGCAACGGCCGCCTGTCCGTCGGCGGTGAACCAGTAGGAGTTACCCTCCCAGGTCGCCATGTACGAGAGATTGCCCTGGACTCCCCGGTGCAGGATCCGGTCGATGGCGCCACGTCGCTGGATGCTCGCACCGCGTCGTGCGGAGGTCGAGGACGCCACCAGAAGACCGGTGATGAGAATGATCCAAAACAACGGGCCGACCGTTTCGTACACCACCCTCAGTCGTGCGTCATCAGGCACCGGTCCGAGCCGATGCAGCCCGAGGAACCCGCTCGGAATGAACCGTTCGGGTGCCGAAACGAGGAGCTCGCCGAACGAGATGGCCGGGCTGAACGAGTGGCGGCCGAGGTACCCGGTGCTGACGTAGAAGACCGCCAGGAGTACGAAAGAGCCGACGAGCGTTGCGGCGTACTGCTGCACGATCTGCCGCGGTGTCCTGACGGTGAAGTGGTGCAGGAACACGAACAGGACGACCGCCACGGCAAGGGGTGCGCCGATCGAGAGGAAGCCGATGAAGAGCCGCTCGATGTGGTGCCCTGGCATGTCGCGAGCCGCGTCCGTCG
>JAODMX010000502.1 GCA_025464735.1 Frondihabitans sp.
GGCGCACCGCCTCTTCTCAGAGGCGAAGCCCAGACACTGGAGAATTCGCCTAGTGGCCTATGGCGCACGCTTGGAAAGCGTGTTGGGTGCAAGCCCTCGGGGGTTCGAATCCCCCATTCTCCGCCGATTGAAAACCGCTTCTGATCTGCTTTTTTATTCTCGCGAGCGAGGCGTATTGCCCTTCATGTGCTGAGATATGTGCTAAGCGTGATCCAGATGCTCCGCGAAGCGGTTTACTGCGGCTTTCTACATCGTCGGGGTGACGTGGCTGTAGATGTTCATCGTTGTGGCGATCGTGGAGCGCCCTAGGCGTTCCTGCACTACCTTAGGGTGCTCGCCGAGTTGGAGCAGCAGGTTGGCGTGCGTGTGCCGCAATCCTTTGAGGGTGACCCAGGGCAGTCCGGCGATTGCCACCTGAGCGCGTTCGACGCGGAATGTCCACCGCCGACCGACCTCGTTGGGTGAGCGGATCGCGCTGGACTCGTTGCCGAACACGTAGGAGTCCGCTCGCTCAAGGTCGAGTGAGATCGCGCCAGGTTTCGCCTTGTATGCCTTCAAGATCCCCACAGTCTCGAAGTCCATGTCGAGGATGCGCGCGGATGGGGTCTTGGTGGACTGTGCCACGTTGCGGATGGTTACGTCGGCGGCCCGATCTGGAAATGAATGTGCCGATGCGGATCCCCCGCCCGCGAAGTCCCGTGCACCACCGAGACCGTTTCCAACTGCTGAACCGGCACGACCTCCTGCCGACCGCGTGGGCCGACCCGGTAACGGAGTGCTGACCGAACCAGGAACGGATCTCGCCCGTAAGCGGGTTGACCCAGTTCACCCACTGCGCGTACTCGTTCGGGGTCAGAGCACCCTCACCTATTACGGCCCCATTGCCGTCGACTACCGCGAACTCTGCCAGGGCAGTCCCGCCCTCCAGGTAATACTCATCCGCCCGTGACCGATCCGACTCGGGGTACCGGCGCGCGTCCGCGCCGGTACCCCGAAACAGGATCACACCACCATGAACATCGCATCCGCTATTTTTTATATTGCATACACCGTATCCACCACGGTGAGATACGTCCATTCACTCACACGCGAAACCGCGTCGCGGAAAGCTTCGCGACGAGCCTAGGCGTGCGCCGCTTGGTGCCGCGTGCGCCGGCGGCGCCAGACAGCCAATAGGAGCGCAAACAGTCCGAGCAAGAGCTCACTGAAAGCTGACTAGGTTGTCTCCAAAAGGTGTCCACTAGCCTGGGCCTTGGAGGCATAGGCCTGTCAAGAACGTCTCCCACTTGTACAGGCTCAATCGACATACTGTTAGCGAGCATCTAAGACGAAGCGCGGCTCGAACCGAATGATCCTAGAGATCGCAATCCCACTCCACGTACAGTGACGTTGAACCTGCTTAAATTCGATGGGTCGATCGTCTACTGGCTCGCTCCGCCGGCGATAAGCAAATACTGCCCGCTGACCCATGCGGCGAGGTCGCTGGCGAAGTATTCGGCGGCGTCGGCGACATCGGCGGCTTGTCCCATGCGTCCGCCGATTGGGCGGAACTGTGCCATCGATTGGCGGAATGGATCCTCTTCATGGATGTCGGTGTAAATCCCGGCGCCTTCGATGACGGTGGGGATGATGGTGTTGACCGTGATGCCGCGGTGTCCGGCCTCGATTGCGAGGACCTCGACGAGGTAGCGAACTGCCATTTTGCTGGAGCCGTAGAGTCCTGCGCCTGGCAGCGGCGCGGTTGTGGTGCTGGAGCCGATGTAGAGGATACGACCGTTGTCGGCCACGTGATCGGCTGCGAATTTGAGGGTGAAGAACGCCCCCTTCGTGTTGACACCGAAAAGTCGGTCGAACTGTTCCTCGGTCGCTTCAGCAAGCGGGACCAGAGGCAGTTCGATGCCAGCGTTTGCGACAACTATGTTGAGCTTGCCGAAGCGATCAATTGCTACAGCAAACAGGTTCTCGAGATCGGCAACCTTCGACACGTCAGCTTTGACCGCAATGGCCTCGACCCCGAACGCCTCGACCTCCTCGACCGTTCGAGTTGCGTTGGCCTCGTCTTCGGAATAGTTGACTACAACGTTTGCGCCGAGGGACGCGTACCGTAGGGCGATTGCCTTGCCGACACCGCGGGCCGAGCCTGTGACAAGGGCGACTTTGTTGCTGAGATCGGTCATCGATCTGTCCTTTCTGTCGTTACTTGAACGCTAAAGACCCAGACAGGATCAGGAACGGCCCGGTTATCCGCTGTCTGCCAGGTCGTGGCTAAGTACGCGTTTACGGCGCACCCTTGAGGGAGCAACACAACCAAAGGAGCCGCGGCGTGGACCGAGCAGAATTCGCCGACTTCCTCCGCAGGCGCCGTCAGGCGCTGCAACCGGAGGACGTCGGATTGTCGCGCGGACCCCGCCGGCGCACCAACGGGCTCCGCCGCGAAGAAGTCGCCGGCCTCGTGGGCATGTCGACGGACTATTACGCCCGGATGGAGCGAGGTCGAAGCCCGCAGCCATCGGAACAGATGATCGCCGCTATCGCTCGCGGCCTTCGCCTGTCACTGGACGAGCGCGACCACCTCTTTCTCTTGGCTGGGCACAACGCGCCCCAACGCGCGCTCCGCAGCGACCATGTCGACGTCGGGCTGATGCGCGTCCTCGACCGACTGGATGACACACCGGCTGAGATCGTCACAGGGCTGGGCGAGACTCTGATCCAGACCCGACTCGCGACGGCCCTTCTGGGAGATCAGACCGCGTACACCGGGATGGCACGCAGCGCCATATACCGGTGGTTCACCGAGCCCGCCTCCCGACTGGTCTACCCCGAAGAAGACCATCCCAAACACGGCCGCATTTACACCGCACAACTGCGCGCCTCCGTCACCCGCGGCGGCTCCAGTTCGCGCGCGGCACAGCTCGCCTCCGCGCTGCGCGGCGAGAGCGACGAGTTCGCCAGCCTGTGGAACGACCACGAGATCGGGATCCGTTTCAGCGAGGAGAAACGCATCGTGCACCCCGAACTCGGGCTCATGAAATTGCACTGCCAGGCGCTGTTAGACCCAGATCAGTCCCAATCACTCCTCGTCTTCACCGCCATCCCCGGATCCGAAAGCGCCGACAAGCTCGAGCTCCTCGCCGTCATCGGCGATCAGCGCCTCCAGGTTTGAACTTTGCTCCACGGCCGTCCGCGTTGGACAGCTCAAACGTGATCGCTGACAGGACCGTTCGTCCAACATGAAGGGTTCCAATGAACCAGCCTGCAATCGAGGTACCGAGCTACGCCGCGCGACGAGAGCTCGGGGAGGCATTCCGCGCGAGTCAACAAGCCGGGGATGTCGCGGGGCTTCGGAGCCTCCTGCACAACGACATCGTCTGGATACTGCCAGGAGAAAATGCGGTGTCGGGTGAAGCCCACGGGATCGATGCGATCTTTGGGCGCTTCGCTGCGCTCGCCGGATTCGGCGTCACGATCACAATCGAGCACATCGTGCTTGGTCGAGATGGAGTCGCCGCAATTTTGCACAACACCGGCACCTTTGAAGGCCGAACACTCGACGAATTCCTGGTCTCAACGTTGGAGCTTCGTGACGGTCTCATCGCCCGAATCGACACCTATCTCTCAGACCTCGACATGATGAACGCCTACTTCGGCCCCAAAGATCCGGCGCCCGCCCCAGCCCAGTAAGCGACGCTCTGCCCCCGCCCACCGTGTCTAGGCGACCCTGGAGATACGGTCGCCGACCAGGTGGAAGAGGAGAGGACCTTCACCGTTGAGGTGGTCGCTTCTCACCCGAAGCGTGACGGAGAAAACTCCGTCGCCAGTCTGGTCCACACCAAGCACGGTGTAGAGACGTTGCCGCCGATGCTCTCGCGCGCATTCCATCGGGCGATGGCGGCCTTGCCGGAGAATTCGCGCCCGCTGTCGGGCAGGATAGCGTCGTCGCTGAAGGCGAGCAGGAACGATTCTGAGTCTTTGGTGTTGGTCGCACTGATGAAGCGTTCGATCGCTAGTGGTAACAGCTCAGCCATGCCATCCGCCTCACAGGATGCGTTGCAGAAGATTCACGATCACAGGAGTGTTCCACCGGGGACCTCGATGCGTTGTCCTGTGATCCACCGGCTGCCGTCGGAGACAAGGGAGGCGATCGCGCCGCCGACATCCTCTGGTTCGCCCGCCCGGCCGAGAGCGGCGCGGGCGCCCATTGCCGCGCCGAATCCTTCGGTTTGCATGACACCGCCGCCGAAATCGGTTGCGATTGGTCCGGGAGCGATCGTGTTGACACGGATGCCGCGAGGGCCGAGCTCCTTGGGCTGGTAGCGGGTGAGGACCTCGATCGCGCCTTTCATTGCGGCATACGCGGACTGACCGTCGCCGACGAACCGGGTCAGCCCGATCGAGTAGTTGACGATGCTGCCGCCGTCCGCGATCAGTGGCAGGAGCTTCTGGGTGAGGAAGAGCACTCCCTTGAGGTGCACATTCACCAAGTCGTCGAAGTCGTCGAAGGTGCTTACGGTGCCGGTGTCCAGCGGGAACGCGACAGCGGTCCGGCCGAGTTCGGCAACCGAGGCGACGACCGCTTCCGCCTCGGTTTTCTTGGACCGGTAGGTGATGATGGTGTCGATTCCTTCCCCGGCGAGTGCCAGCGCGACCGCTAGTCCAAGTCCCCGGCTTCCGCCGGTGATGAGTGCGATCTTCTGGTCCGTCATGATTTTTCTCCTGAGATTGTGGGGCGAGACGGCAACGGGGATCCTGTGCCGGTTAGTGCCGCCGAGACGTCCCAGAGGGTGCGGGCAGTCACCGGATTGCGCGCCGTGCGGGAGGGCTTGCGCACCTTCGGGTAGCCCTTGATGCTGGCAAACCCATCCGGGCCGACATA
>JAODMX010000026.1 GCA_025464735.1 Frondihabitans sp.
CTTGTCGTCGGCACGGAGATCCGGCCACGTGACATAGGGCCTCAGGTCGCCGGCGAACACCTCGACGCCCTTGGCCCGAAAAGCGATCAGGTCGTGCGGGTGATCCTGCGCGGCATGCGCAAGGCTGCTGAGCCACTCCCGCGGATAGATCACATCGTCGTCAGCCGTCACCAGCGCTTCAGCCGCTGCGTCGCTTAAGACGCCTGGGTAGTACTTCGCGTGCGAGCCGATCGGATTGCAGAGCCTGACTTCGAGACCGCGTCTCATGAGTCTTCGGATAGGCGCAGGAGGCCCGTCGTAAGCCCTGGGCTCGTCAAGCCACAGGACGATCTCGGACGGCCTCAAGTCGCCACGCGCAATACTCTCGATCGCGAGGTGAACCGACCGAACGCGACGACCGTAGGTCGTCAGTGAGACGCGAGGCCCCGTAACCTCCAGGACCGAACGTCTCGTCAGTCGATTTCGGATGGCCAGACAGCACATGTCGACAACCGTGAGAAGGTCACGCCGGAGCTCATAGCCATTTCCGGGAAGACGACGCACGATACTTCTCATCGCCTTAGGCCAGGAGCGCCTCACGATCGACGACCTCGGGCAGCAGTGCATGCGCTGGCGCGGGTGCTGCGTCGCGCCCCTGCTCCGAGCGAAGAGAGGCCGAAAGCGCCACCAGAATTCCGAAAAGGACCATGGAATTCTGCATACCGAAGAACGCCGTGTTGTCGCCCATGCCGTGAATGAACAGCCACAGCGCTCCGCCGAAGGTGAGTGCGGCAGCGAGCGACGCGGCTCGGTCGCCACGAACGATCGTCGTGATCGACTGGACGGCAAGGTAGACGAAGATGGCCACGACGAGCATGGCGCCGACGATCCCCGTATTCATCCACTCGGTGAGCAAGAAGTTGTGAGCCGGGTAGCCCGGGGGGACGAGCAGCTCGGTCGCGCGAAGGGTGGTCGCCTCGGTGAACCCTCCGAACCCAGCTCCCGTCAGCGGATGTTCGCGAATCAGATCGCCGGCAATTGTCCAGATTCGAGATCGAATCGCTATGGAGTCTCCTGTATCGGCGACGTAGTCGGGTGAGTTGTCGAGAAGGAGACTGACGCCGAAGAGGCCGGCCGGCAAGCCGACCACGAGCGCCGCCGCCCGGGACACAACCCGACGCTTCGCTGGGAGAACCACGAAGAGCATCGCCGCAACTGCTGGAATGAGGACGCCCAGAGCGATACCGGTCTTGGATCCGCAGAAGAAAACGCTCGCCCAAGCGACGACTGCGACGAACCCGAAGACTCTCGACCGGAACCGAACAGCACAGGCCGCGAAGAGACACGCGCAGAGGCCGGCTATCGCCGACGCGGTGTTGCCGTTCAAGAAGATGCCGCCAGCCTTGTCGGGCTCGACGACGTTGTTGGTCGCCGTCGTGAACAACTCGGCCACCTTGGCACCCGAGAGAACGGGCGCGATGGACGACAGGAAGTAGGACTCCTCGACGGCGGGAAAGAGTCGAAAGACGGCAATGGCCACCGACTGGGCCAAGACGAGGGGCGCGAGAAGCCTCATCATGCTGCGAAGAATCGAAGGATCGGCGCGCGATACCTGGACCGCCAGCAAGACGATCGCAAGAAGACGGCACAGGTCGAGGACGGCGTATTGGGCCTCGCCGTTGTTGTCGCGAAGAAGGGAGATCACGTTCCAGAGCAAGAGAGCCACGAGGAGTCCGACAACACCGCGGAAGTCGGACTTGCGCGATCGGATCAGCGTCACGGGAAGGAGGAAGAGCGACAACGCACCGCCGAGTGAGATGCTGCCCAGAACCGAGTTCAGCTGGAGTGCGGTAATCGGTGCGGCAATCTTGGCCAGGATTCTCGAGGGAACCGCGACGATGGCCATCACCACACACGCCAGCACGAGCGCGAGAACTGCCATAGCTGCAACCACAGGTTCTCCATTCGTTTCGAAATTTACTCATTTGTATTTTACGCGTATGCATACTACATTCTCAATCCCTAGACCCGATCCATATTAGGGTATAAATACCTCATGCCTGGAACCACGCCGCGCACCTTCTCCTTCCGAGCTGACGTCGAGGGCCTCCGCGCCGTCGCCGTCGGCCTCGTCCTCGTGAGCCACGCGTTCGGCTGGCTTCCGGGCGGTGCGCTCGGCGTCGATGTGTTCTTCGTGATCTCAGGCTTCGTCATCACGCGCGGGCTCGTCCGAGAGTGGGAAGCCACCGGCGGGATCGACCTGCGGGCGTTCTATCGTCGCCGGGCGCACCGGATCCTGCCCCTTGCCGCCATCGTGCTCGCGACCACGACCGGTCTTGCAGCGGCAGTGTGGTTCCTTCCGCGCGCGCTCCAGGTCACCCTGGACGCCGCGGCATCGACCACGTTCGTCATGAACTGGCACCTCATCGGCACCCACGCCAGCTATGCCCATGCCGACGGTCCCGCGTCTCCTCTGCAGCACTTCTGGTCGTTAGCCGTAGAGGAGCAGTTCTACGTGGTCTGGCCTGCCCTCGCCGTCCTCGCGTGGGTCATTGCATCTCGGCGTAACTCGATCGCGCGACGATGGCTGCTCGGGGCGATCGTCTTCCTGGGGGCCAGCTCGATCGTCTTCTGCGCCTTCTTGACGGCGACGGATCCGAGCCGGGCCTATTTCGATTCAGGCACTCGCGCGTGGGAGCTCCTTGCCGGATGCGGGGCAGCCATCGTTCTCGAGCGCGTTACCTCGGCGACCACCCGTCTCGTCGCCATCATCGCCACCTGGGGAGGCCTCCTTCTCATCCTGGTCGCCAGCTGCACAGTGCCGATCGCATCGGGCTTCCCCTGGCCCGGCGCGGTCTTTCCGGTCGTCGGAGCAGTGCTGATCCTGCTCTTCGGCCGAGACGTGGCGACGCCACTGACGATGCGACCGGTCCGGTACGCCGGTCGAATCTCGTTCGGTCTCTACCTCTGGCATTGGCCTCTCCTCGTGCTCGCGGAGGCAGCAGTACCGTGGCCGTCGCCCTGGTCAGCCATCGCTGCCCTTGCGCTCTCTTTCCTCCTGGCAGCAACTACTCATCGCTTCGTCGAGGCCCCCGTCCTCAGTCGGGGTCACCGACCACCACGCCGACGGCGGGCCCGCGGCCTCCGCTCGCTCCGATCGCTGTGGCTCCCGGGCGTCGCGGCACTGATCGTCACCGCGCTGGCCGCGTCGCAGCTCCGGTTCGGCGTGCGCCTCTCGGATCCGGTGGTCCTCCTTCAGTCTCTCGGCGCCACTGCCTACCCGTCCGAGGGTGTTCAAGCCCTCTCTGGCGCCCAGCTCAGGCAGGCTGTGGACCGCGCCGCAGGAGGGCGATCCTGGCCGGTCGCGGTGCGCGCCCAGCTCGAGGGTGGCTACCGC
>JAODMX010000037.1 GCA_025464735.1 Frondihabitans sp.
GACCGGTCGTGCTGAAACTCGTCAGTACGGTGCCGAACAGCGGCCCGACATAGAGCGCGACGAGTCCGACGAGTGCCGGTGCGATGAATCCGATAGCAGGAGCCCACTGGCGGAACGGCACGCGGCCGGAACTCGCGCGCGACGAGTTCCGGCCGGTACTGATGGTTCCTGAGGTCATTTCTTCTCTGCTGCGAGCTTTGCGTTCATTCCCTTAGCGAGCGCATCCGCGCCATCCTTCACCGAGGTGGTGAGCTGCCAGACCGGGGTGAGGTTCGCCGTTTCGAGATCGTTCCACGCGGACGTGTTTCCCGAGACGGGATAGACGACACTGTAGGGAATCTCGTCCATGAACGCCTTCAGGTTGAAGTTCGGCATCGAGTCGACCCAGCCCTGCTGCGTGTTCTTGTAGGCCGGGATGACCGCGCCCGTGGCGGCCTGGATCTTCGCGGCCTCCTTGCCGCCGAGGAACAGCAGGAACTTGGCCAGCTCGGCCGGATGCGCCGTCTTCGCTGCTCCGACATTCTGGATACCGTTGATCACGGTCGCGCGCTTCGTGCCCGTCGGCAGAACTGTGACGTCCACATTCGGCTGCAGTGCCTTGTTCTGGTAGAACCGGGAGGCGTAGAACGAGCCGCCGTAGTACATGGCGACCTTCTGGTTCTCGAACTGCGCGACGGCCTCGGTGTCGGACATCTGCGCGAGGGTCGGCGACGAGCCGTCCTTCAGCAGGTCGATCCAGAACTGGATGCCGGCCTGGGTCGATGCCTTGTCGTAACCGGACTTGGTGCCGTCTGCCGAGATGATGTTGCCGCCCGCCTGCGCAACCGTGTTGTACAAGCTCTCCTGGCGGTTGAGCGGGGCCGCGATGCCGAACGTGCCGTTGGCCGGGTTAGTGAGGAGCTTCGCGTTCTTTCGCACGTCATCCCAGGTCCAGGTGCTGTCGGGGTACTTCACGCCGGCGGCGTCGAACATCTTCTTGTTGTACCAGAGGCCGATGGTATCGAAGTCTTTCGGCAGCCCGTACTGGTGTCCCTTGTAGTTGAACAGGTTGACGAGCGCTTTCGGGTAGACGGACATATCAATCTTCGCGTCTTTGATCGCCGCGTCGAGCACGAGCAGCTGGCCGTTCGACGCGTAGGTCTGGAAGTGGTCGCCCAGCATCCAGAACGCGTCCGGCGCCTTGCCCGCGGTGGCGGCGACCTGAAGCTTCGTCCAGTAGTCCATGAACGGATCCACCTGAAGCTTCACATGGATTTTCGGATTCTCCTTCTGGAACTGGTCGATCAGTTTCTGCATCGTGGCATCCTGGCTCCACACCGCGTAGGTGAGGGTGACGTCTTTGCCACTCTCGGCCTTGGGCGCCTGGGAGGCGCAACCTCCTAGCAGTGCGACGGCCGCAGCCGCTGCGACTGCAATACCCATCCACCGTTTCATCGGCTTTCCTTTCGTAGTATCCGGTTGCTGTAACCGGATGGTTTGTGCGAGCTGGTCAATCGCCAGTCACATGTAGTCGGGCTTGTGCCCAGTCGACGTGCGTCTCGTCGGCACCGTCGACCGCGCCGACCGACAGCTCCAGCACCGTCACGCCGGTGACGGCGATGTCGAAGGCTTGCGCCGGGGCGCCTCCGCGCAACTCGAAGGCTGCGAGCACGGCACCATCGCCGAACACGGTTGCCGTGGCGACGCCCGTCGGGGTCTCGTCGTCGACACCGATCTGCCCGGTGAGGCGCACGGCATTCTCGCCGAGATAGAACGAGACTGATGATGAGGCAGACACACCGAGGCCGTCCGCGTACGGGATTCCCGCGACGAGCATGGGATGCCCATCGCGAGGGTCTCCCCCGCCGTTCGACATGTCTCGTTCAATCGGCCCGACACTGTTGGAACAGGCGAGGAACGGCAACCCGGCGACCACGGTCGTGCCGGCAGCGAGCGGTGCGGCGATGCGCGCGTGCGAGATCACGACGACAGGGTCTCCCGGCACGGCGAGCTCCACGGCGATCACGGCGAGCGCTCCATCGACGAACGACGTCGGGGAGCTGAGTTCCCATTCGCGTGCGGTCCCGACCAGTCGTCCCCCGCTGGCCCTCCATCCCGCGGGCAGCCTCGGCAGCGCGTCCGCATCGGCCAAAATGCGCGCGGTGCCGGATCCGTCGACCGACTGCACCGCGGGGGAGACGACGGGTGCCCGCCGAACGGTGCGTGCCCTGGCACGCATGAGCTCGCTTTCGACGGGGGCGAGCAGCAGGACGAACCCACCGTTCCGCCGGATGTCGAAGCTCAGCACCTGGCTCGACCGCACCGTCTGCGTGCTATCGACGAGACCTGCCGACGAGGCATCTGTCACCGACCAGGCAGTGAACTCACCGCTGCCGAGGAAGGCAAGGTCGACGCGAACGGTGCGAGGCTCGCCCGTGGCGATGCATCCGATCCACCATCGATCGCCGTTGCGGCGTGCGATGATCGCGTGCGAGTCGGGGGTTCCGCCGATGAACCGGGTCTCATGCCATTCGGGAGCGATCTCCGCGAGGTAGGCTTCGGCAAGCGGCCGGGCCGTGTACTCGTTGACCTCATCGGCGAAATGGGTGATGCCCGACTCGAACGCGACGCCGAGCGCCAGCTCGTGAGCGTCGCTGGTCTCACGTTTCGGTGCGCTGAACGTGACGGGCGTGTAGTCCATCGAGCCGACGACGTTGCGGGTGAATGGCTGGATCACGTTGTGCGCTGCGGTGAGCGGATCACCGTAGAACACGTAGTACTCGGCGCCGCGGATGCCCTCGTAACTCATGACATGAGGGAAGGTGCGGGCCCATCCGCGCGGGATCACCGAACCGTGGAAGTTCACCATGAGACCCACCCGCGCAGACTCCGCGATGATCGCGTCGTACCAGCGGTAGCGCTCCGTCGACTCCGACTCCATGAAATCGACCTTGATGCCCGCCACGCCCCACGACCGCCACAGTTGGAGCTTTTCGAGCGCCTTCGGGCCGTCCAGGTCGCTCCACGAGCTCCACACGTGCACCTGCACGCCGCGCGCGCTCGCATGGGCCACGAGTTCCGGCATCCACGTCTGGTCCCAGCCGCAGTCGACGAGGATGTGCTCCCAACCGCGGTCCGCCGCGTAGTCGGCGAATCGAGTCTGCTGCTCGAGATAGGCGCCGGAGTATTGACTCGACCACCACGACCACGCGGCACGGCCCGGTCTGATCCAGGAGGTCTCGGTCGCGGTCGTCGCGGGGGCGAGTTCGTCGACGAACGACGACGCGACGATGGTGTCGAGAGTACCCACGATGAGCACGCGCCACGGCAGCCGGGTGCCTGCCGACATCCGGAGCTCGTCGTCGGCAGTACGCAGCGTGAACCGCGGTCCGTCCTCGGTGCTGAACGTAGCGTGGGCACCGGAAAACCTGCCATCGATCGCGGACTCGGTCAGAAGTACGTGGGAATCCCCGATTCCACCGATGAGGATCGGGAACCCGTACTCCCCCTCGGCGAGCGCAGAGATGTCGCTGCCGAAACGCGGCGTCTCGTACCAGGTCTGGTAGTCGAGCAACCATGCGCGGCACGATCTGGAGAGGGGAAAGGAGGTGAGCTCTCGACCGACGAGCATTTCGTCGTCCCCGAGGGGCAGCTCATACCGGAACGCCACACCGTCCTGCGCGAGACGCACGATGAGCGACCACTCGACGCCGCTTGCCCGATCGGTGAAGGAGAAGCGGTGCTCGCGGTGGCTGGCGACATGGACGCCCACGGCCTTGCCCGTAGCCATCGCGAAGGATTCGTCGCGCACGGTTTCAACGTGGCCGCGAAGGGTGCAATCGCCACCGAGCTCTCGACCGTTGACGGTGATGCCCAGCAGCGCGCGCTCGATCAGCGTGGTGTTGGCGTGCCGCACGCTGAGGGAGAGCGACTCTCCGTCGCTTGTGAGTTCCGCGTAGATAGCCGCGTCACCGAGGGCGATGGGCGCGAAGCCCGCCTGTGACGTGGTCATCGTCGATCGTCCCAGCTTTCTTTTCAACGGCAATGGTGAACGGGTTTCGCGTTTTGCTTGATTTCCAGAGGATAAGCGTGATTAATTTACTGTGTCAAGTATTTAATTCTGAAGGGTGTTTTCGAATGATGGGTCATAGTCGAGCGCCCATTTCGCTGGAATCGGGTGGTGTGGCCGTCGTCTTCGACGTGGGTTCTGCCGAGATTCCCTCGGTCGTCTACTGGGGCGATGCGCGCGGATTCGAGGTGTCCGGCGGAGCGGAGGAGCTGGTGTCGACCGCATCCCCCGCGGTGATGAACAGCTCAACGGATCGCGCGCGCGCCTTTACGATCCTCCCGACCGAGCGCGAGGGGTGGTCGGGGACTCCGGGCATCGAGGTGGGCAGGTCGCACCATGCCCTGGCGGTGAGACTCGCCCTCACCGCGGTCGAGCAGACCGCTCACCGCGTCGCCTTCACCCTTGTCGACGACGCGGCCGGGTTCGAGGTCGTCGCGACCTATGCGCTCGACGAGTTCGGCATCCTGGATTGGTCTGCGCGCGTCACGAACCGGGGTGACGGCATCCTGGACGTGTCTGCCGTGCGGGCGCTGCTCCCTCTGCCCGGACGGGCTGACGAGATCCTCGACCAGACGGGTCGGTGGAGCCACGAGCGCGTCGCCCAGCGCACGCCCGTCAGAGACGGAATCCATCATCGGCAGGTCCGCCGCGGACGCCCCGGACACGACTCACCGCTTGTGACGGCCGTCGGAGCACGCGGATTTGGCTTCAGGCGCGGCGAGGTCTGGACGACCCACGTCGCGTGGAGCGGCGACCAGGAATGGCTCGTCGAACGCGTCCCTGAGGGAGCGGGAACGCTGTCGTCGGTCCTCGGCGCCGGCGAGCTGCTGCGCGCCGGCGAGATCCGGCTCGCTCCGGGCGAGAGCTACGGGTCGCCGCATGTGTTGTTCGGCTGGTCGAAAGCGGGCCTGGACGGTGCTTCCGCCCGATACCACGCGCACGTAAGGTCGTTCCCGTCTCACCCGACTACGCCGAGGCCGCTGGCGCTGAACACCTGGGAGGCCGTGTATTTCGATCACGATGCAACGCGCCTCTCTGCCCTCGCGCGGCGAGCGGCCGACGTCGGTGTCGAACGATTCGTGCTGGATGATGGATGGTTCCGTGGTCGACATCACGATCGCGTCGGCCTCGGCGACTGGACCGTCGATGGCGTCTCGTGGCCCGACGGCCTCGGCACCATAAGCGACGTGGTGCACGGCCTTCAGATGCAGTTCGGCCTGTGGTTCGAGCCGGAGATGGTCAACCTCGACTCAGAGCTCGCGCGTGCACACCCAGAGTGGATTCTCGCACCAGAAGGTGATCCGGGCCGGTCGTGGCGGCACCAGTTCGTGCTCAATCTTGCCGACCCGGCGGCATCGGACTATCTCTTCGAGGCCATCAGCTCACTCGTCCGCGAATATGCGATCGACTTCATCAAGTGGGACCACAACCGCGACCTCCACGAGGCGGTGTCGAGACGGGACGGATTTCCGAGCGTTCACGCGCAGACTACGGCGACCTACGCTCTTCTCGATCGACTGCTCGCCGCCCATCCCGGCCTTGAGATCGAGTCGTGTGCGAGCGGCGGCGCGCGGATCGACCTCGGCATCCTTCGGCGGACACATCGGGTCTGGGCATCCGACACCAACGATCCGATCGAGCGGCAGTCGATCCAGCGCTGGACCGGGATCCTCGTGCCGCCAGAACTCATAGGCAGCCACGTCGGCCCGACCGAGTCGCACACCACCCACCGGGTGAGCAACCTGTCGTTTCGCATGGTCACGGCACTGTTCGGGCATGCGGGCATCGAATGGGATCTCTCGGTCGTCCCC
>JAODMX010000051.1 GCA_025464735.1 Frondihabitans sp.
AAAGCCAACCGCCTACCGGTGCTCCTCGGGCTTTTCCTGGCCTACCTCACGCTGTCCATCATCTGGTCCGACTATCCGGCAGGTTCCGCCCTCGGCATCGCCACGCAGCTGATGACAACGATCGCCCCCGTTGCCATCGTCGCGACGACGTCGTGGGAAGGGATCGTGAAAGCCCTCGGGCGGGTTCTCCGAACCATGGTGATCCTGTCACTCCTGTTCGAACTGGTGGTCGCGGTGTTTGTGCGGCATCCCTTCTGCCCCGTTTACGTCGACTGCTCCGGGCACCCGCCCGAGGCCTTCTACTGGACACGAGACAATCTCTTGACCGGCGGGCAGATCCAGGGTCTGCCCGGCAACAGCAATCTGCTCGCGATCTACGCCCTGCTCGCTCTCGTCGTCACAGCGACCCAGGCCGCCGCTCGTCAGCTCCCCCGTCGCACGGCACTCATCGGCATCGTCGCCGCCGTCCTCGCCCTCGGGCTGACGCGCTCATCGACCGTGATCATCTGCGTGTTCACGACCGCCATCGTTCTTGCGTTCGCCCTGATAGCGCGCCGCACTCCGCTCAGACGGCGCTGGACTGTCGGCGTCGGCGCCCTGGTCGTCGCCGCGCTCATCGCAGCGGTGGCGGTCTTCGCGCACGGCCCCATCCTCAAACTCCTCGACAAGAGCCCGGATCTCACCGGACGGTTCACCATCTGGAAAGACGTCTACCACCTCGCGATCCAGCGCCCGATCGCCGGTTGGGGCTGGACAGGCTGGTGGCAGCCCTACCTCAAACCGTTCAGTGATCTCGCCAAACTCAAGGGCGTCGTCTACCTCCAGGCGCACGACGCCTACCTCGACGTCTGGTTCCAGCTCGGCTGGATCGGGCTCGTGCTGTTCCTCGCCGTGTTGGTGACCACGGCCTCACGGTCCTGGTGGTGGGCAACCGACCGCCGGATGCTCGGACCTGGCTCCCCCGCCCCCTGGAACGCCCTCGACCTCCTGCCCCTCCTCCTCATCGCCACAATGCTCGTCCACGGCCTCACCGAGTCGCGACTCAACGTCGAATGGGGCTGGGCTCTGCTCGTTCTGGTCTGTCTGTCGACCCGCGCGGACAACTTCCGCTGGTGGACCAGTCCGGCTAAGCCCGTAACGACCGTCCGGTAGTCTCGAAGCGTGTTCGTCTCCGTTGTCCTCGCCATCTTCGGCATCCTCGTCGCCATCGCCATCGTGCTCGTCCTCGTGCTCGGCATCTCGTCGACCGTGAACGGACGTCGCGAAGCGACACGGATCGCCTCCCAGCGCCTGACCGACGCACGAAACGACTCCGCGCAGTGATCGCGCCGCGCCGCACTGCCGGCGCGACTCTGCGGCACGCAAGCTTCCACCTGACACAGCGTCACCTGACACAATGAACCGTGACGATTTCCGGCTCGGGGCGTGAACCTCTCCGTCGGTACCTGTCCGCGTGGATCGGGTTCTCGGCCGGAGGGCAGTTCAGCCAGGCCCTAACGGTCACGATCCTCCTCTACTCGCTCGGCATCAATGCCGTGCGGGCGCTCGTGGGCTGGCCGGGTTCGATCGGCATCCTCGCAACCCTCGTGGTTCTGTCGTCCCTCTCGCTGTTCGGTGCGCGGCACCGGATCGAGTGGCGCGGCATCCTGCCCCTCTCCCTGATCGCCCTGTTCGGTTTCCTGGCGGTCAGCGTGTTCTGGAGTCAGTACACCTGGGTGACCATCGGCGGAATCGTGTACGCATTCGCCTTCGGGGCCCTCGGCATGTACCTCGCACTGGGGCGTGACCTGGTCCAGGTGATCCGGGCGACAGGCGACGCGCTCCGGATCCTGCTCACCGTGTCGCTCGCCCTCGAGATCCTGTCCGGCCTCGTCATCGACCAGCCCATCCCCGTGCTCGGCATCCAGGGAAACCTCTACAAGGGCGGCCCGATCGAGGGCATCGGAGGCACCCGCAACTTTCTCGGCTTCCTGGCCGCACTCGCGCTGATCACGTTCGCGGTGGAGTGGTTCACGCGATCGATCACGCAGGGCGTCGCGATCGGATCCGGAGTGCTCGCACTGCTGACACTCGTCCTCGCCAGCTCCCCCACCACCTCGATCGCCGTTCTCGTGCTGATCATCGCGGCGATCGCGCTCCGAAGTCTCCGGCGCGCACCACCCGAGCGCAAGCCGGTGCTGCAAACCGCCCTTCTCGTGCTGGTCGTCATCGGAGGTGTCCTGGCGTTCTTCGCGCGTGATCGCTTCTTCGAGGCCGTCGGCGCCACGTCCGACCTCCACGTCCGCCTGTCGCTGTGGACCACGATCCGCACGCTGATCCCCCTGCACTCCATCGCGGGGTGGGGATTCACCGGCCAATGGCAGACGGACGTCTTCCCGTTCACGCTGCTGACCGTCGACGGTCGCCCCTCGGCGACGGGCCTCGGCGCGTTCTTCGACACCTGGTTCCAGCTCGGGCTGATCGGGCTCGTGATCCTGCTCGCCGCCGGGTTCCTCGCCTTCGTCCGATCGTGGCTGACGGCGTCCGACCACCCCATCGTCGCCTACGTCTGGCCGACGCTCGTGCTGCTGCTGATCGGGGTGACGGCGACCGCCGAGAGCTACGTGCTCTTCGAGAGCAACCTCATGCTCTTCGTCGCAATCGCCACGATCACCGCCCGCAAGCGCTCCTGGCGCGTGCGCCTGCCGCACTTCGACCGGCTCGACCCCGGGCTGCCCGACCCGCGCTGAGTCGGCGCGGCTGCGCCGCCGCCCGCCCCACGTGCCGACGGCCCGTGCACGCTGAAGGAGATTCGCGCCCGCGCGAGTCGCCCGCTCCGATGCGGCACGCGAACCGGGCAGGATCTCCTTCATCGCGCGCGCGGGCGGGTGGCGCGCCCTAGTCGAGGAAGTAGTGCCAGAGGTCGGCGGCGTAGGCGTCCCAGGTGCGGATCGGACGAGCACGGGCCTCATCGGCCAGGTGTGCAAGAAGCGCGCGATCGGTCAGGAGCCTCTCGAGGGCTTCGGTGATCGACCGGTCGTCACGAGGGTCGACCAGGATCCCGCCGCCCCCTGCGTCGATGATCTCTTTCATGCTGCCGTACTGCGACGTGATGACGGGGGTGCCGAGCGCCAGCGACTCCGCCACCGGCAACCCGAAGCCTTCGTGGAGCGACGGGAACAGAGTGAAATCGGCGACGTCGTACGCCGCAGCGAGGAGTTCGTCGGTCGCTTTGCTGACCAGCGTGACGGGCCTCTTGGCCTCTTGGAGCGACGCGATCTCGTTGTGGAACCGCTTACTCGACCAGCTGGCGCCGCCGATGAAGGCGAGAGTGAACTCGTGGCCGGATGCCCAGGCCATCTTCGCCGCTTGGACGACGGCGAGGTGGTTCTTTCGCGGCTCGTGACTGCCCACGACCAGGACCGTGGGGCGCTCCGGCACGACGCCGAGAGTTCGGCGCGCCTCGTCGCGCGACGCGGGTGTGGAGGGTTCCACCTCCGCGGCCAACGGCACGTGTCGAACGTCTGGCCCGGGAAGCCCCGTCGAACCGAGCATGTGCGCCCATCCAGCGAACTCGGCAGCCGCAGCCCCTGAAATCGCGCCGATCCGGGCGACGCGCGAGATGGCCTGCAGATACAGAGGGTACTGCGCGGCGATACCGTCACTCGATGTCTCGCTCGAAGTCATCGGCACGGCGTCGTAACCGATCACGTCGACGGTCAGCCCCGAGTGAGTGACGATGCTCTGCAGGAGAGCCGAACGCCAGGTCTCGGCGACGAGCTCCGTGACGACATAGGTCGAGTCGATCGGAACGATCACTTCGAGCGAGTCGCTGTCGTCGCCCTCGACCGGACCCGGAAGGCCGAGCAGGGAGTTGACCTCCCAGTCGCTGAGCCCGCGCAGCGCGCTTTCATCGTCGGACCACGCGATGAACGCGACTTCGTGGTCCCGATTCCAGCGGCGGACGGTCTCACGGACAACACGCTGGATGCCCGTGATCTTCGTCGTCCGGGAGGTGTCGTGCACGTCGACTACGACGGCGTCACGGACGAATCGAACGATCCGCTCCGGGTGTTCGGCAGCCGCCGCGGAGTCCAGAGCCTCGGACAGGGTCTCATCAACTCCGTTGAGGATGACCCGACGCTGGAAGGTCATGACCTCCTCTGAGAGAGGAATGCGCGCCGTGATCGTCGCGAGCGTCTGCCAGACGCGGGCTGACCCGGAGTCTGTTTTGAGGGCAGCGACAGCTGCGGTGACGATCCTCTTGTCGGTCTTTGCGGTCACCGCAGGATCCCAGACCCGAAGCAACGTCCCGAGCCGCGCGACTGCGGCGGCGCGCGCTTCGGCGCGGGTCGGCGCGATGTCGATGTCGATGTCGATG
>JAODMX010000066.1 GCA_025464735.1 Frondihabitans sp.
GATCGACGCGGCTGCTCTCTTCAACGCCACGAACGGGCTCAACAACCAGGCTCCGAACACGCAGCTCCTCATCAACGCCACCGTCATCAACGCCCTTACGAGCGCGATCACGACCGCGCTGGCCGCCTACGTGACGAGCGTCACGACGGCCATCACCGCCGCTCTGATGGCCATCAACGTGAACGTAACCGTCACCGTGCCGCTGTCGAGCTCACTCCTGCCAGCACTCGGGACCATTGCGAGCCTTCAGTTGACCGCCACAAATGTCACCCTCGGATCCCTGCTCAACGGCACGGCGCCGATCACCGTCAGCACCCAGAAGACTTCAGGGCTCTGCACAATAGTCCTTGTCGGCGCGACCGTCTGCGGGTTGGTCGACGCGCTCACCGGACTCGTCACGCCGCTGCTGGGCGCCGTCGGGACTGCACTCGGCACTCCGATCTATGCGCTGCTCAGCCCGGCGGTTCCCGCCCTCGTGACCGCGCTCGCACCGATCACCGCCGGGATCGTCACCCTGTTGGGCTCCACCCTGTCGGGGCTCTTTGGAGCCGGCTCTCTGCTGTCGATCGTCGTGAATGCGCAGAATGCCCCGGATCCAGCCGTGGCCGTCTCATCGAACCCGCTGCCGAGCTGGGCCGCCTCGCTGCCCGGCCCGACCACTGCGCCGTACGGCACCGGGCGCTACGACGTTTCCGCCCTGCGCATCGTCATGGCCGGCGCCGTCGGCTCAGGAATCTCGCTCGACCTAGGACACTCGTCAGTCGGGTCGAACGGTCCGACTTCCTGACACTCAGGCGTTGAGGAAGAGCCACACGGCGAGGACGAAACCGCAGACCGCAATCAGCGGGCGGAGGACGGACGCCGGCACTCGCCGAGCGATTGTCGGCCCGACGAGCCCGCCGACCAGGGCACCGATCCCCAAAGGCCAGACCGCGCGCCACACCACCGCCCCCACGATCGTGAACAGCACCGCGGGAAGGATGTCCGCCGCCACGAGGATGACGTTCTTCAGTGCGTTGGCACGATGGAGGATCGGCTCCGTGGTGAGGAGCAGCAGGGCAATCATGAGGACGCCGGATCCGGCACCGAAATAGCCGTTGTAGACCGCCACGCCGCCACCGGAGAGCCGGATCAGGAAACGGTTGGGGCGAGTGCCGTTCTGCGCGTGCCGCTTCGCGATCACGGGTTGAAGCAGCAGGATCACCGACCCGGCGGCGACCAGAAACGGGACGACCCGGTCGAACACGCCTCCGGGCGTGACGACGAGGAGCGCGGCGCCGCCGAGCGAGAACAGCACCGTGGACGGGATCCAGTCGCGAAGGGTTCGGGCGTGACCGGTCAGGTCAGGCGCGGCCCGAAGCGCCGAGCCGAATCCGCTGCCGAGAAGGGCGAGCGAGTTGGTGACGTTCGCGGCCAGTGGTGGGATTCCGACGGCGAGGAGCGCCGGGTACGCCACGAGCGACGTGATTCCGCCCGCCGTGCCCACGACGCCCGCAACGACTCCTGCTCCCAGAAGGAACACCCACTCGATCGGACCATGCACACGCACAACCCTGCCAGACCCGCGCCCTCCCCCGGAGGCGGGTCCGTCGAGCCAGAGGCCGTCAGACGGTGGGCCTGTCGACATCGGAGCCGTTCCAGAGGTCGCTGGATTCGAGCTCTAGCACTCCGTGCGTCCTGAGGTACGAGCGGGCACCTCGATCGCCCAGTGCGGACTGGCCGATGCCCTCCCAGTGGTCGCGGCCGATGAGCACGGGGTGACCGGGGCGGCCCTCGAAGACCGCCTGTCTTAGACTGACGCGCTCGACGGGCGCGTGCAGGATCCGGGCCGCGACTGACCGAGGAAGACCCGGCAGATCGACGAGCGTGAGCAGGACGGCATCGGCCTCCGTGAGGGCCGCTGCGGCCAGTCCCGCCCGCAGACTCGCCGACATGCCCTGCCGCCAGTTGGCAGCGACGGTCACGGAAGCACCGGCCGGGACGAGTTCGCGCGCTTCCTCGGCGCGAGCCCCAAGAACAGCTGTGACGTCCACGCATCCCACACTCCGCAGCAGGGTCACCGCGAGTTCCAGCCACGGCGCGCCCTCGACGTCTCGCGCCAGCGCCTTCGGCTGCCCATACCGTGTGCCGGCGCCGGCGGCGAGCACGAGCCCATGGAGCTGGGTCACGCGTCGGTCTTCTCGTGGCGCCTCACTGAGACACCCTCGATACCGAGGCCGCCACGACGATGGTGCAACGGACCCTGCAGGCTTCGAAGCGATCGCCCGGTCGCGCCCCGTTGCGCCGCAAGCACTTCGGAGATGATCGAGACAGCCGTCTCGGCCGGAGTCACGGCGCCGAGATCAAGTCCTATCGGAGAGTGCAGTCGGTCGAGATTCTCCGCCGGAACGCCCGCAGCGACGAGCTGCTGAAGTCGTTCGTCATGGGTGCGCCGCGAGCCCATCGCCCCGACGTAGGCCACACCGAGGGACAGAGCCAGCTGCAACACGGGCACGTCGAACTTGTGATCGTGGGTCAGGACAGCGATTACGGTCCGGCCGTCGACCTGAGTCTCCGAAAGGTATCGGTGCGGCCACATGACGACGACGTCGTCCGCTGTCGGGAAGCGATCGACCGTCGAGAAGATCGGACGGGCATCGCAGATCGTGACCCGGTAGTCCAAGAGTTTTGCCGCATCGCAGAGGGCGGCAGAGAAGTCCACGGCGCCGAAGATGATGAACCGGGCCGGCGACGCTTTCGTCAGAAACAGAACCTCTACGGACTCGCCGTCGACATCGAGAACAGTGGTCTCGTTCTGTCCGGTGTCGACTCGGTCGTGGAGCTCTTCACTGATGGCTCGGCCGATCGGTGTGCGACGAGACTCCGAACTCGCCGCGACCGTGAGCCCTCGATGCCGTTCATTCTCACTGACGACGATCGCGAGCCCGGCAGGACGGCCCTCGCTGGCTGCCTGCAGTTCTTTGAGGATCGACTCGTCCGAGGTTCGAAGCAGTGTGCCAAAGACCCTGAGTTGACCGCCGCAGGACAGGCCGGCGGCGAACGCTGCCTCATCGTCGAATCCGAAGTGAGCGGCAGCGGGAAGGCCGGTCGACAGGAGCTCCTCGGCGAGCGCGTAAGCCTCGGCTTCTACGCAACCACCGGAGATGCTTCCGAGCACTCGGCCGTCCTCGGTGACTGCCATCGACGTCCCCACTGTCCTGGGTGCGCTCCCCAGCACGTGGGTCACGGTCACCACCGCGACCCGCCGTCCTCGGGTGACCTCGCTGATCAGCTCGGCAGCGAGGTCAAACACGGCAGACCCGATGGGCATCGAGACGATCGACGTCGCGAGATTCCGTTGCGGGTGTCATGCGAGGCCCGCGGAGAACCGCCACGCCTCGTGGGCGGCAGGCGCGTCATCGCGAATGAGGGAGACCTCGATCAGCCCGTAGGGTCGGTCCGCAGCCCAAAACACCTCGCCGTGGTTCTCAACGCCGAAGCGGTCGATGTCGTAGTCGAAGTGGTGCTTGTTCGGGGCCTTCAGACGAACCTCGGCGATGAAGGGGAAGGCCTCCATCACGGCTGTGCCCATGTGCCAGAGCGTCTGCTGGAGGGCCAGCGACTGCAGCGTGGCGAATTCCTTCACCATGAGGCGTTTGATCTCCGGGTAGACGGCGTTCCAGTCGACGTCGGTGGAGGAAAACCGCCATTTCGCGTCGAGCGCGGTCGCCATGACGCGATCGTGGGTCTCGGGAAGAGTGGTGAACTCGTCCTTCAGGAAGCCCGCGAACTCCGACCCGGT
>JAODMX010000161.1 GCA_025464735.1 Frondihabitans sp.
GCAATTCGTCCTGCAGGTTGCGGCGGGTCAGCGCGTCGAGCGCGCCGAACGGCTCGTCCATCAGCATGATGGGCGAGTCGAGCGCCAGCACGCGGGCGATCGCCACCCGCTGCCGCATGCCGCCCGACAGCTGCGCGGGTCTGACCGATTCGAACCCTTCGAGTCCGACGAGCGAAATGAGTTCGTCGACCTTCGCGGACGGGATCCGGCGCCCCATCACCTGGCCGGGAAGCCGGATGTTGTCCCGCACACTCCGCCACGGCAGCAGGGAGGGATCCTGCAGTGCGAGGCCGAGCTTGTGCGAGCGCCGGATCTCCGAGGGCAAATCACCGTGGATCGTCACCGAACCGCTGGTGACGTCTTCCAGGTCCGCGAGGATCCGCAGAATGGTCGACTTGCCGCACCCGGACGGGCCGAGCAAGACCGTGAAGGATCCCTGCGGCACGGACAGGCTCACCTCATCGAGCGCGAGGACGTCGTGACGACCCGATGAGTAAGCCTTGGAGAGCTTGTCCAGAGCGAATCCGGTGCCGGTGGTCATGGTGTCCTTATTTGAGCGACGATGCGCCGTTGTAGATGTCCTTCAGGAGCGACGTGTCGAAGAGACTGGCCTTCGAGTCGACCCCGAGGGCCTTGATGGTCTTGACGTTGGTGGCGATGTCGGACTTGCTCATCCAGAGGAGGCCGTGCGCCTTGGTGGTCGGTGTCTCGATGATCGGCATCTGAAGCTCGGCCTGTCGGGTCTGCTCCTTGATGGTGAGACCGCCGCTCTTGCCATAGTCGTCGACCGTGAGCGAGACGGCCTCGGTCGGATCCTTGACGTAATCCTGCCAGCCCTTGATCTCGCCTTTGAGGAAGCCCTCGATGGCTGCTCGCTTGGTGGCGAGGGTCTGCTTCGTCACGACGTAGACCTGCGCGTATTCGTTCAGCCCATGGTCGGCGAGGAGCATCGAGACGGGCTTCTTGCCCGCTGCTTCGACGGCGATCGGCTGCTCGGTCGCGAAGACGTACTGCCCTTGGACCTCACCGCTCGTGGTCGGCGTCACGTCGAAACTGACGGGTACCGACTTGTAGTCGGAGGCGGCGATCCCGTTGACCTTCGTGAAGGCGGCGTTGGTCGCGGCGTCGCCTGTGGGCACGCCGATCTTCTTCCCCTTCATCTCGGCGGGCGTGTTGATCGGGTCGGTCGACAGCGACATGATCGCGAGCGGGCTCTTCTGGAAGCCGGCTGCGACGATCACGAGGTTGCCGCCGGCCTGAGCGTTGGCCCGAGCGACGACGTCGGGGTTGCTCACCGCGATGTCGGCTTTGCCTGCCTCGAGGGCGGCCATTCCGTCGACGTCCGGACCGCCGGGCAGGATGTTCACCTTGACGTGATTCTCCGTGTAGTAGCCCTCCTTCTGCGCGACGTAGCTGCCGCCGAACTGAACGAGAGGGATCCAGGAGGTCTGGTAGTTGAGTGTCGTCATTCCCGTGCTGGAGGCCTTCGGGGTGGACGAGGAGGAACAGGCGGCGAGGCTGATCGCGACGGCGGTAACGGACAGCACCGCGACGGCGGTGCGAATCGGGCGTCGGAGGAAAGGACGGGGCATGGGCTGGACTCCATCGGGCGAGGTGGGGGAGGGGTGGGGAGACACAAATCCAAAACGATTTGGAAGGAACGTAGGCTCGACGTTAGGGCCGAGTCGTTTCGATACTGTTTCTCTGTGTTTCGAGCGTGTTAAGCTCGCGCGGACGGATTCCAAAACGTCTTGGAAAACGGTGACAGCTGCAGGATCCGAGCCGTTACACTGCACTCGTGTCCAGCTCAGAAAGTCCTCAGGAGAGCCGGCCCTGGACGATGCTTCAGATCGCCGAGGCAGCCGGCGTGAGTGTGACGACGGTGTCGCACGCGCTGTCCGGCAAGCGTCCCGTTCGCCCCGAGACGGTCGTGAGGATCCAGCGCCTCGTCGAGCAACACGGCTTCGTCCCGAACTCCAGCGGGGTTCGTCTCCAGTCGGGCCGGAGCCGCGTGATCGGCTTGGCCGTGCCGGACATCTCGCACTGGTACTTCGGGAGCATCGCCAAGGGCGTCGAGCAGCGAGCCAACGAACGCGACTACGGACTCATCATCTGCGGAACGATGAACGCCGACCCGCGAAGCGAAAAACGCTACTTCAACATGCTCCGCACCCGGTCCATCGACGGCCTCGTCTACACGACGTCGCGGTCCACCTCTGATCTTCACGAGCTCGTGACCGCGGCCCGAGGTTCGTCGATCGTCCTGGCCGACGAAGCGATCGCGGCCCTGCCCGAGATCCCCTCGGTGACGACGACGGTCGGCGAAGGTGCCCGGCACGTCGGACACCACCTGCGTGACCTCGGCCACACGCGAGCCGTCGTCATCGCCGGATTCGCCGGTCTCGGGTCGACCACGGAGCGAATCGAGGCGTTCCGCGAATCGTTCCCCAACGCGCTCGTCCTCTACGGCGACTTCGAGCAGCGCTCCGGCTATGACGCGATGGGTGACCTGCTCGCGAACGAGGTGACGTTCACCTGCGTGTTTGCGCACAACGACTTCATGGCGATCGGCGCCATTCGGCGGCTGCGTGAACACGGGCTTCGGGTACCGGAGGACATCTCGGTCGTCGGCTTCGACGATGTCGACATCGCCACGGTTGTTACCCCAGCTCTGACCACGGTCCGGAAGGACATGGTCGAAATCGGCCGCCGCTCGGCAGACATTCTCCTCGACCTGATCAACGGGACCGCCCCCGCACCCCGCTCCGAGGTGCTCCCGGTCGAACTCGTCGTACGCGGCACTACCGGTCCCGCTCCGCGCTCGTGACCACGAGTCTTTCTCCGGGTCGGGCGCCCCAGAGAACACTGACGCGATCGGGTAAATCACGAATCATCGTGACGGGCAGAGGCTCGGTCGTACCGTCGGCCAGGGAGATGCGCGTCTCGTAGCGTGCAGACGGCAGTGTGACCAGGACCTCCTGCGACTGCCCTGCGGTGATGGTCGCCTCGTCGAGGGCCCCGTCTTTCCACCTCACGTCGACACTGTGGCCGCCGCGTGCGATTGCACCCGTCAGGGCCCCGTGTTTCCACCGTTTCGGAAGCGCGTTCAACAGGCGGATCGAACCACTCTGGCTCTGGACCAGAGCCTCGATGACTCCGGCTGTCCCGCCGAAGTTCCCGTCGATCTGGAACAGGAACCCGGCCGGACTCAGGCGGTGCGCCACCGGGTGCAGATCGAGGAGTGATTCCGATGTGAGGTCCGTGGTGAGGATGTCCAGGGAGCGCTCGACCAGGTCACTGTCTCGGGTCCGAGCCGCGAGGCAGAGGATCCATGATTGGCTCCATCCGGTGTGACCACTACCGTTCGTGACGCGATCCGCCAGCGCGGCCTTCGCCGCGCGGTACTGATCGGGCGATTCGAGTTCGTCCATCGAGGCACCGGGAAACAGGCCGTAGATGTGCGAGAGGTGGCGGTGCCCGCGATCGAGAGGCTCCCACTCTTCGGCCCACTCGAGGATCGCTCCGTCTTCCCCGATAACCGGCGGGCGGAGTGCCTCAAGGGCGGTCCTGACTTCGTCGACGAGGCGCCGGGCCGTGTCGGTATCCGGAGCTAGGCCCCGTTCGTGGAGCAGGACGGTGCGAGTGAATGTTTCCTGGACCAGCTCCTGATCCATGGAGGCGCCCGCGCTCAGGGAAACGGGTTGTCCTTGGGCGTCCACGAAGTCGTGCTCCGGAGAAGTCGACGGACTTACAACGAGGAGACCGTCGCGATACGGCTCGAGCAGGTCGAGAGCGAACTCCGCGGCTCCGGACAGAATGCGCCAGATGTCCGCCACGGCCGCCGGATCGTGAACAGCCGCCGGATCGAATTCGAGGAGCTCGTAGGCGTGCGCCGCGAGCCACAGTGAACCGGTCGGCCAGTTGGCAAAGTCGGTGTCGCCCGCCTGGACCGACTTGACCGGCGCGGAGAACCCCCAGATGTCCGAGTTGTGGTGAACACTCCACCCGCGAGCGCCGTAGAAAGTCGAAGCCGTCTCCGTTCCGATCTCCGCAAGCTCGGAGATGAACGAGGAGAACGGCTGCGCGATGTCAGCGAGGCCGGCGACGTAGGCCGGCCAGTAGTTCATCTCGACGTTGATGTTGGTCGTGTAGTTGGAGCTCCAGCCCGGCCGGACATCGGCGTTCCAAATCCCCTGCAGAGTTGCCGGCTGGGTACCCGGACGAGAACTTGAGATCAAGAGGTACCGACCGAGGTGGAAGAAGAGCTCATCCGTCCACGCGTCTCCGGCCTTCGTCTCGGCGTCAGGAGCAGCATTCGCTGACAGGTCGAGGTCGAGGCGGTCGAAGAACGATCGGTAGTCGGCGACGTGTGCGTCCCGGAGGTCCGCTGTCGACTTGGCCGCGGCGGCCACGACCGTCGCACTCGCTTCGTCGCGGAGTCGTTCGAGATCGGCGGATGGCCGCACAGTACGGCCGCGGAACCCGTCGCGAGCCGCGATGAGGAGGCGTGCGCGGCCGTCGCTGAACGATTGAGCTGCGACTGCCACCGCGAAGCCCATGCCGGCCGCGACGAGCCCTTCTTCATCGGGGCCTAGGTCGTCATAGATCACAGGATCCGGCGCATCGAGCAGGTAGTTCGGCTGGACGTGCGCGGGTGCGCGGCCGGCCGTGACCTGAACGGTCAGGTTCTCCGCGGTGAGGTCGGTGACGTCACGCGTCGTCGAGGGATGAGGAGAGTCGAAACGCGCCATCGGGATGGGCCACCCGACGGGAAGTCCGGTGAC